>NZ_JAGTPI010000017.1:0-98860 GCF_021147825.1 Pseudomonas quasicaspiana | reverse complement strand
CGATAAGGTCAACTCGGTCTCAAGCACCGTGTTGACCTTATCGCGGGCAAGCCCTGCTCCCACAAGGGTCCGCTTCAGCAGGTAAATCGCTATCAGTCTTCCAGCAGTTCTTCAGCCTGACCCAGGATGTTTTCCAGGGTGAAGCCGAACTCTTCGAACAGGGCTGGCGCAGGAGCCGACTCGCCGAAGGTGGTCATGCCGATGACGCGACCTTCAAGGCCGACGTACTTGTACCAGAAGTCCGCATGAGCAGCTTCGATGGCGATACGAGCGCTGACTTGCAGTGGCAGAACCGCTTGCTTGTAGCCCGGATCCTGAGCATCGAAGACGCTGGTGCATGGCATGGAAACCACACGCACGTTGCGACCCTGAGCGCTGAGTTTGTCGAATGCCTGAACGGCCAGACCCACTTCCGAACCGGTAGCGATCAGAATCAGTTCTGGTTCGCCAACGCAGTCACGCAGCACGTAACCACCACGAGCGATGTCCGCCAGTTGGGCTTCGTCGCGAGCCTGGTGAGCCAGGTTCTGACGGGAGAAGATCAACGCCGACGGGCCGTCGTTGCGCTCGATGGAGTACTTCCAGGCCACTGCCGATTCCACAGCATCCGCAGGACGCCAGGTGTCCAGATTCGGCGTAGTGCGCAGGCTGGTCAGTTGCTCGATCGGCTGGTGCGTCGGGCCGTCTTCGCCCAGACCGATGGAGTCGTGGGTGAACACATACAGCACGCGCTTTTTCATCAGCGAGGACATGCGCACCGCATTACGGGCGTATTCCATGAAGATCAGGAAGGTCGCGCCGTAAGGCACGAAGCCGCCGTGCAGGGCGATGCCGTTCATCATTGCGCCCATGCCGAACTCGCGCACGCCGTAATGCAGGTAGTTGCCGTTGGCGTCTTCTCCGGTGATGCTCTTGCAGCCTTTCCAGATGGTCAGGTTGGAACCGGCCAGGTCAGCCGAACCGCCGAGGAACTCAGGCAGCAACGGACCGAAAGCGCTCAGTGCATTCTGGCTGGCCTTGCGGCTGGCGATGGTTTCGCCCTTGGCGTTGACTTCGGCGACGTAGGCAGCGGATTTTTCAGCAAAGTCAGCTGGCAGCTCGCCGCTCATGCGACGGATCAGCTCGTTGGCCAGCTCAGGGAATTCGGCGGAGTAGGCAGCGAAACGCTGATCCCAGTCGGCTTCGGTCGCCAGGCCTTTCTCTTTGCAGCTCCACTCGGCGTAGATGTCAGCCGGAATGTCGAATGGACCGTGAGTCCATTTCAGGGCAGCACGGGTCAAGGCGATTTCTTCAGCACCCAGCGGAGCGCCGTGGGACTCTTCCTTGCCTTGCTTGTTCGGCGAACCGAAACCAATCGTGGTCTTGCAGCAGATCAGCGTCGGCTTGTCGCTTTTACGAGCGGTGTCGATGGCAATCTTGATTTCTTCGGCATCGTGGCCATCAACATTGCGGATGACCAGCCAGCCGTAGGACTCGAAGCGCTTCGGCGTGTCATCGGTGAACCAGCCTTCAACTTCGCCATCGATGGAGATGCCGTTGTCGTCGTAGAAAGCGATCAGTTTGTTCAGACCCAACGTGCCGGCCAGCGAGCCGACTTCGTGGGAGATGCCTTCCATCATGCAGCCATCACCCATGAACACGTAGGTGTGGTGGTCAACGATGTTGTGGCCTGGACGGTTGAACTGGGCCGCCAGCGTTTTCTCTGCAACCGCGAAACCCACGGCGTTGGCGAAACCTTGACCCAGTGGGCCGGTGGTGGTCTCTACGCCCGGGGTGTAACCGAATTCCGGGTGACCCGGCGTGCGGCTGTGCAGCTGGCGAAAATTTTTCAGGTCTTCGATGGACAGGTCATAACCGGTCAGGTGCAACAACGAGTAAACCAGCATCGAACCATGACCGTTGGACAGGATGAAACGGTCACGGTCGGCGAAAGCCGGGTTGCTCGGGTTGTGCTTCAGATAGTCGCGCCAAAGTACTTCGGCGATATCCGCCATACCCATAGGGGCACCGGGATGGCCGCTGTTGGCTTTTTGCACGGCATCCATGCTGAGTGCACGAATGGCATTGGCACGCTCACGACGGCTGGGCATCGCTGATCTCCTGAGAACTGGAAAGAATGGATCTGAAAAAGGCGAGCATTTTCCCTCAGGCACTGCCTGGGAGCAATGAAAGATAGCGGCTTGTGGTTGTTTTTCCTGCCCGCGCTTCGTTATTTGTTCATCCACGATGCACTCCCGCCCCGGAACAACGGCCCAGGCAGCCCTGAACTGGCCGCCCATCAACCAATATCAAAACTTTTTGATATTGCCCTTGCGACATACCCGGTCGCTAACTAGACTGCCAGCCCTATGAACCTGCGCGTACCTGCAATTCGCCACGACGACAGCGACGACCTTTCTGCCTTGTGCAAGGCCGGCGGCGACCCGCTGCGATTGAATGTATTGCGCGCATTGGCCAACGACTCGTTCGGCGTGCTGGAACTGGCGCAGATATTTGCCATTGGTCAGTCCGGCATGAGCCACCATCTCAAGGTGCTGGCCCAGGCGGATCTGGTTGCAACGCGACGCGAAGGCAATGCCATTTTCTACCGACGCGCCCTGCCCCATACCGGACAACCGGGTGGCAGATTGCATGCAGCCATACTGGATGAAGTCGACATGCTGGCTCTGCCCGGCGATGTGCAGTCGCGTATCGGCCTGGTGCATCGTCAACGGGCCAACGCCAGTCAGGATTTCTTCGCCCGTACGGCGGAAAAGTTTCGCGCCCAGCAAGACTTGATCGCCGGGCTTGCCCAGTATCGGGAAAGCCTGCTGTCGTTGCTGGACAAGCTGAACTTCGGGCCACAAGCGACGGCTCTGGAAGTCGGGCCGGGAGATGGCGGGTTTCTGCCAGACCTGGCACGGCGCTTTCGGCACGTGACGGCGCTGGACAACAGCCCGGCGATGCTGGAAATAGCCCGTCAGCTTTGCGCTGCACAGGCATTGGCTAATGTAGAACTGAAACTCGCCGATGTACTGAATGCCGTGGATGTCAGCGCCGATTGCGTGGTGCTTAACATGGTACTGCACCATTTCGCTGCACCGGCAGATGCACTCAAACAACTGGCAACTCTGTTGCAACCGGGCGGTAGCCTGTTAGTGACAGACTTGTGTAGCCACGATCAGAGCTGGGCCAAGGAGGCCTGTGGCGATCTCTGGTTAGGGTTTGAACAGGAAGATCTGGCCCGTTGGGCCATCGCTGCGGGGCTAGTTCCCGGGGAAAGCCTCTATGTAGGCTTACGTAATGGTTTCCAGATTCAGGTCCGCCATTTTCAGCGACCGGCTGGCAACACTCACCATCGGTAAAATTCAGGAAACCCGTAGAGATGAGCGAATACTCCCTTTTCACCTCCGAGTCCGTGTCCGAAGGGCACCCAGACAAAATCGCCGACCAGATTTCCGATGCGGTTCTGGATGCAATCATTGCTCAGGACAAACACGCTCGCGTAGCCGTTGAAACCCTGGTCAAGACCGGTGTTGCCATCGTCGCTGGCGAAGTGACTACCAGCGCCTGGGTTGACCTCGAGCAGATCGTTCGTGATGTGATCAGCGACATCGGCTACACCAGCTCCGACGTCGGTTTCGACGGTGCTACCTGCGGCGTGATGAACATCATCGGCAAGCAGTCCCCTGACATCAACCAGGGTGTTGACCGTGCCAAGCCTGAAGATCAGGGCGCTGGCGACCAGGGCCTGATGTTCGGCTACGCCAGCAACGAAACTGCTGAACTGATGCCTGCGCCAATCGCGTTCTCGCACCAGTTGGTGAAGCGTCAGGCTGAAGCCCGTAAATCCGGCCTGCTGCCTTGGCTGCGCCCGGATGCCAAGTCGCAAGTGACTTGCAGCTATGAGAACGGCAAAGTCGTCGGCATCGACGCCGTCGTTCTGTCGACCCAGCACAACCCTGAAGTTTCCTACAACGATCTGCGCGAAGGCGTGATGGAATTGATCGTCAAGCACGTGCTGCCAGCTGAGCTGCTGCACAAGGACACCCAGTTCCACATCAACCCGACTGGCCAGTTCATCATCGGCGGCCCGGTAGGTGACTGTGGTCTGACCGGTCGCAAGATCATCGTCGACAGCTACGGCGGCATGGCCCGTCACGGCGGTGGCGCGTTCTCCGGCAAGGATCCATCCAAGGTTGACCGTTCGGCTGCTTACGCTGGCCGTTATGTTGCCAAGAACATCGTTGCCGCTGGCCTGGCCGAGCGCTGCGAGATTCAGGTTTCCTACGCTATCGGCGTCGCACAACCGACTTCGATCTCGTTGAACACCTTCGGCACCGGCAAGATCAGCGATGACAAGATCATCAAACTGGTCCGCGACATCTTCGACCTGCGCCCATACGCGATCACCACCATGCTCGACCTGCTGCACCCGATGTATCAGGAAACCGCAGCCTACGGCCACTTCGGTCGCACGCCGCAAACCAAGACCGTTGGTAACGATACGTTCACCACGTTCACTTGGGAAAAAACCGACCGTGCCGACGCCCTGCGCGCCGCTGCCGGTCTGTAATACGCTTTAAGTTTCAGGCGTAACAAAAAGCTCCTGGCGACCGAGGTCGTCAGGGGCTTTTTGGTTTTAGCCAGTTAAATCCGGGACCTGTAGGAGCTGCCGAAGGCTGCGATGGCAGTGTGTCAGAAGAATACATTCGCAGCCTTCGGCAGCTCCTACAGGAAATTCCATTTCAGTTTCTAAGCCCTTCTGGCCACCAACAACACCGAAGCCGCACTGGCCAGCAAACCCGCACACACACGATTGAACAATCGCTTGCCACTGGGCCGCGCAAACAGTCGGCGGGCGTGAAGGCCCATCCAGGCATAGATCGCAATCGCGAGGCATTCCAGCACCAGAAACAAAACGCCGAGTACCGCGAACTGCTCCGTCACGGACCCAGCCTGATCTACGAACTGCGGCAGGAAAGCGGTAAACAACAGAATCGCCTTCGGATTACCGATAGCCACCAGAAACTCCTGTCGCGCCAGACTGAACAGGCCCTTGCCCGAACCGATCACTCCGCCCTCTTCCTCAGGGCTCGCCCGCCACAACTGCACTGCCAGATAAAACAGGTACGCCGCACCGATGATCTTGATCGCATGGAACAACCACTCCGACGTGTGCAGCACCGCAGTCAGCCCCACCGCCGCCAGCGCAATCATGATGGCGAAGGCCAGCAAACGCCCCAGCCCGCCAATACAGGCCCGGACAAAGCCATAACGAGTCGCGTTACTGATCGAAAGCAGGTTGTTGGGGCCGGGCGCCATGTTCAGCGCAAAACAGGCCGGCACGAAAACCGCCAGAGTCGAGATATCCATGAATCACCATCAGCACGTGGATAAGAGAATCGTAATAGTGCAGGCAGCCTTTCACTCTTCAAAGACACAGTCGCGAATCAAAAAAACCGCATCTGTACTGGCTGAATGATTCAGTAATCAGCGCAACCAGACATGTCATCCAGCGCTGGCTAGCCTCACCTGCACCTCTTCAAGCAAGGATGCTTCGATGCGCATATTGACCGCAATCACCCTCATGCTCGCCAGCCTTACGGCCCATGCCAGCTCATGCCCCGACTGGACGCCCGCCAAAGCCCGACACTCAATCACCACCCTGCAAACACAAATTGCCGCCTGGGATGACAGCTATCACCGCCAAGGCATTTCGCTGATTGCCGATGAAATTTATGACCAATCCCGCCAGCGGCTAGAATTCTGGCGATCATGTTTTGCCAAGCCAACAAGCGAAGCCGACAACCCGCTGAAAACTGCCAAAGGGACGGTTTCTCATCCTGTTCCGCACACGGGCGTCAACAAGCTCAGCGATGAAGCCGCAGTGCGCGACTGGCTCAAGGGTCGCACTGACCTGTGGATTCAACCCAAGATTGATGGGGTGGCGGTCACCCTGATCTATGAGCGCGGCGAACTGGTTCAAGCGATCAGTCGCGGCGACGGCGTTGCGGGGCAGGACTGGACCGGACACGCGCAACACATCGCAGCCATTCCTGCGCACCTGCCCTGGCAGGAAACCCTGGTGCTGCAAGGTGAGTTGTATCTGCGCCTGGAAAATCATGTGCAAGCCCAGGCCGGAAGTGTGAACGCGCGCAGCAAAGTTGCCGGGATGCTGGCTCGTAACGAACTACGCACCGAAGAGGCTGACCTGATCGGCTTGTTCGTGTGGGACTGGCCTGCGGGGCCGACCTCCATGACCGAACGCATGACTGGCTTGAACGCGCTGGGTTTCGGCGACAGCGCTCAATACAGCCAGCCGCTGGAAAGCTTTGCTCAGGCGCACCACTGGCGCGAGCACTGGTATCGCAACCCGCTGCCGTTTGCCACTGATGGCGTCATCATCCGTCAGGGCGAGCGTCCACCGGTACAGCGCTGGCAAGCCAAGGCACCCTATTGGATCGCGGCCTGGAAATACCCGTTTGCTCAAGCGCTGGCGGAAGTGCGCAAGGTCAACTTCAACATCGGCCGTAGTGGCAAGATAACTCCGGTGCTGGAGTTGGAGCCTGTGCGCCTGGATGACCGGCAGATCAGCCGCATCAGCGTGGGTTCGCTGCAACGCTGGCAGGCACTGGATATAAGACCCGGCGATCAAGTGGCAGTGAGTCTGGCAGGCCTGACAATTCCGCGACTGGACAGCGTCGTTTCACGCAGTGTCGAGCGCAGCGATTTGCAGATCCCCGAGGCCAAAGACTTTCACGCCCTCAGTTGCTGGCAACCCGGCCCAGGCTGTGAAAGCCAGTTTCGCGCAAGGCTTGCCTGGCTCAGCGGCAAGAAAGGTCTGGCGCTGACCGGAGTCGGTCCCGGTACCTGGGACAACCTGATCAGCGCCGGGAAAATCAACGGTTTGCTCGACTGGCTAACCCTTGAAAAAGAACAGCTTGCTAACATTTCCGGGCTCGGTGAGCGCAGCAGCGCTAAACTGCTCGACAGTTTGCAGGAGGCTCGCACCAGGCCGTTTGCTTTGTGGCTAAAGGCTATCGGCCTGCCGCCTACGGGGAATGCTCATCTGGGCGAGCAGTGGAGTGAGCTGGAGAAGCGCACGGCGCAGCAATGGCAAATGGAACCGGGCATAGGGTCGGGTCGTGCCAGTCAGTTGGTCGCCTTCTTCCAGCATCCACAGGTTCAAGCCTTGAGTGAGCAATTACGAGCTCAGGGTATTTCAGGTTTTTAAAGTGCCGGGCGTTCAATCATCAAGCCCGGACGTTATGGTTTTCAAAAGGAGTTCATATGAAGGTTTTTTCACCACTGGTTCTGCTGACCTGCTGCAGCCTGCTCGCCACCCCGCTTCTGGCGGCTGAAGCAGCACCGGAAGCCAGCGGATGTGTGGTCAAAAGTCAGGAAATCAGCAAAAAGATCGAAGAAGCAAAGACCGAGGGCGACAAGCCTCAGCAAGCCGGTCTGGAAAAAGCCCTGAGCGAAAACAACGCGAACTGCACCGAAGCTTCGCTGCTCAAGGAACACGAACAGAAGGTGCTGGACGCCAAGCGCGAAGTCAAAAAGCGCGAGTCTGACCTGAGCAAAGCCATGAGCAAGGGCGACCCGGACAAAATCAACAAGCGCAAAGACAAACTGGCCGAGTCCCGCAAGGAACTGCAAGAGGCCCAGACAGAACTGGAAGACCTTCAGCCGCAGGATTGAATCCAGTACTGCGCAATACTTTGAACTCAAATGTATTCCCTGTAGGAGCGCACGAGCAGCGCGAGGCCGCGATAGCGTTCTGTCAGACACACCGCTATCGCGGCCTCGCGCTGCTCCTGCGCTCCTACAGACCCTGCGGCTGCATCAATTTCAATGATCACGAAACTCTTTATGACACGCCTCACACACCGCCTGGACCTTGTTCATGGCCGGTGTCAGGGTGCTGGATTTGAAAGGGCGTTCTTCACTCGCAACGACCAACTCAGCAGTCGCTGACTCCAGCGAACGCGCCAGCTCCTGAAAACGCGCCTGCTTTTGCCAAACGGCGTCCGTGGCGCTGGTGTGATCGGTCTCTTTGACTTGCGGGAAATGTTTCCACGGCTGGTGAGACAGGCTGTCGAGCTTGATCGCGCCTTCGCTGAAGCGCTGACCATCGAACGCCACCCGCCCCCGCAACATGCCACTCATATCTTCGCTGGTCTTGAGCATGTCCTTGAAGATTGCCTTGCGCTGGGCCAACGGCGAGCTCGGGTCTACACCTCCACACGCGCTCAAGGTCAGGCAGGCGAGCAGCACAGCACACAATCTTTTCAACGTTGTATCCAGCAGGTCCGTAGATGCGGCAGCCAGTATCCTCGGCCGCCCTTTAAAGACCAAGCGCTGGATTGCCGCAGTCAGGCAGGCAGCGGCGTTGCTGAAGCGATGAACAAACCGATGATCAGGCCAATGCCTACCAACCACGCGATCGAGCGCAGTGCAGCCCAGTCAGCCAGGTAGAAAATGATGTAGAGCAGTCGACTGGTGATGAACAACACAGCAACCACGTCGATTGTCACCAACTGCGCATTACCCGCAATGTGGGCGATGATCACTGCGGCGGCAAAGCCCGGCAGGATCTCGAAGCTGTTGAGCTGCGCCGCATTGGCACGCGCAGGCAAACCTTCGAGATTATTCAGGAAATTACGTGGGTTGTGGTTGTGCTTGCCATTGAACTTGCCACTGGAAAACTTGGCGATGCCTGCACAAACGATCGGCAGAATAATCGCGACCAATACGCACCAGAATGCAACCGTCATAGCAGAATCCTTATAGTTTGATTTTCATAACCAGCATGCCGAGCAGAACCAGTCCACATGCTAAGAGGCGGGGCCGGCCAAAAGGTTCTTTCAGATAGCGCATACCAAACAGCACTACCAGAATCACGCTGACCTCGCGCAAGGCTGCAGCTTCCGCCACCGAGCCCAACTGCATCGCCCACAACACCAGAGCGTAGCTAAGCAAGACACACAGGCCAACGCTTAAACCCAGTCGCCATTGCTCACGCCAGAACAGGCTGAACGGTGCACGCTTATAGGTGATTGCCAGCAACGGAAAAGGCCAGGCACTGATCAGCGTCAGCCAGACCAGATAATCCAGCGGATGCACGCCCATTTGCAGGGCCTGGCCGTCGATCCAGGTGTAGCAACCGATGCACACCCCGATCAACGCCACCACCGGCAGCAGCGACCAGGGCAGTCGATCACCACCACCGCCCTGCCAGAGAAGGCAGATCATGCCGCAAGGGATCAGCAGAATGCCAAGAATTTGCTGGGTGCTCAGTTCTTCTCCGACAAATATCAAGGTGAGGGCCAGCACCACCAACGGCGACAGCCCCCGCATCAGCGGATAGACCAGCCCGAGGTCGCCGACTCTGTAGGCTTGAATCAGCAAATAACGGTACAGCAACTCGAACAACGCCGAGGCGATCATCCAAGGCCAGATGGCAGCAGGCGGCGGCTCAACGAACGCTACCGCCAGCACCGCAAACAGCAACGCCACGAAATCCATACTGGCGATAACCAACAAACGCTCACCGCTGAATTTGATCAGGGTATTCCACGTCGCGTGCAGTATCGCCGCGATCAACACCAAAGCCGTAGCCAGCAAAACGCTCTCCCTGTTTCAGGACTCGTAAATGGCAGGTCTCCGGACACCACGATATTTCATGGTGAACATTTAGCCCATGTGGGAGCGAATTCATTCGCGAAGAGGCCAGAACATTCGACATATCCCTATTGATTGAACTGCCGCCTTCCCGAATAAATTCGGTCCCACAGTTCGCGTGAACCTCAAGCTGGCGTAAATTCGCTCCCACAATAAAGCAGCATTCAGCCCGGTAAATCGCGAATTACACTCAAAGGCACTGTCCTGTCACACCTTGTCCAACCTTCGCCAATGAGAATCCTTACGATTAACGTTTAACCACGCATCGTAAGGAAGTTCCATGCATTCTGTTTTTCGTTTGCGACCCACTGTCGCCATGACGAAGCTCGCGTTGGCGTGCCTCATCGCCCAAAGCGCCTGCGTTCAGGCTCAAGAAAACACCGCCGCCCCGGCGATCACTCTGGAAGATGTGACCGTTACCGCTGCCGGTTATGAGCAGAGCGTAGAGGATGCACCTGCTTCCGTGACAATCATTACCGGCGATGAACTGCGCAAGCGTTCGTTTCGCGATCTGACGGACGCCCTGCGCGACGTTGAAGGTGTGACCGTCAATGGTGGCGCCAACGAAACCGACATCTCGATTCGCGGCATGCCGGCTGATTACACCTTGATTCTGGTCGATGGCAAACGCCAGAGCGCTCGTGAATCCAGGGTCAACGGCAACTCGGGCTACGAACAGAGCTTCATCCCGCCCGCCGAAGCCATCGAGCGGATCGAAGTGGTGCGCGGCCCGATGTCCTCCCTGTATGGCTCGGATGCCATCGGCGGCGTTATCAACGTCATTACCCGCAAAGTCTCAACCGAATGGGGTGGCTCGGTCACTTACGACTATTCGGCACGCCAGCACAGCGATCAGGGCAATGCACGACAAACCCAGTTCTACCTCAATGGTCCGCTGATTCAGGACACCTTGGGGCTGCAAGTCTGGGGTCGCTATCTGGACCGTCAGGCTGACGATGACGTGGAGGAAACCAATGGTTTCAGCAAAGCCGACCATAAGGACCTGACCGCACGCCTGGCTTTCACCCCCACCATCGACCACGACATCCTGCTGGAAGCCGGTGCCACCCGCCTCAAAAACGGCGACGGCGTGAGTCCTAACTGGGCAACTCGCGAGCAGGAAAACAACCGTGATCACTGGTCGATCTCTCACCAGGGGCGTTGGGATTGGGCCACGTCGGACGTTTCGTTCGCCCAGGAAGAATCCAGCCGTAAAGGCGTAGCCAGCGCAACACAGCGCGACGTCCTGGGTCGCAAGCCTACTGTGAAGAACTCGGTGTTTGACGCCAAGCTGGTGATCCCGACCGAACACAACATCACCACCACCGGCCTGCAATGGAACGAAACCACGGTCACTGACTGGAACCAGGGTTTGGGCGACCGTGTGAACTACGAGTACTCCGTGGTGCAGAAAGCACTGTTCGCCGAAAACGAATGGACGATGACCGACACTTTCGCGTTGACCACCGGCCTGCGTATGGACCATCACGAACAATACGGCGTGCATTTCAGCCCGCGTGTTTATGGCGTGTGGCATGCAACCGACGACTGGACCATCAAAGGCGGCGTAGCTCGCGGCTTCAAGGCTCCGGAATTGCGTGCAGTAATCGAGGACTACGCCGTCCTGCGCCGCAACACGTTCGCGATGCTCGGTAACCCGGACCTCAAGCCTGAGACGAGCACCAACTACGAGCTGTCGGCACTATGGTCCAACCGCAATAACCTGTCGGCTGGCGCAACGGTGTTCTACAACGACTTCAAGGACAAGTTGTCCACGGTGACCACCGATCAGTTCTTCGGTCCGTACATCATCATGGAACGGGTCAACGTCGACAAAGCTGTGATTCAGGGAGCGGAGCTGAACGGACGCTGGGACATCACGTCTGCGCTGGCACTGAAAGCCAACTACACCTACACCGACTCGGAGCAAAAATCCGGTGCCAACGCAGGCGCACCGCTGGCATTGACGCCTAAGCACAAAGCCAACGTACGCACTGACTGGACGCTGTCCGACAAGACACAGCTCTGGGCAGCGGTGAATTACTACGGTGAAGAATACGGCAACACCATCACCGCTGAATCCTCACCGGGATACACCACGGCAGACTTCGGCGGCTCGTATGAGCTGACCAAAAACGTCTCGTTCAACGCCGCTTTGTACAACCTGACCGATAAGCGCCTGGATGACGAAACCTACGGCACCGTGAACTACGGCCGCACGCTTTGGGCGTCAACGACAGTGCGGTTTTAAGGCCGCACTCACTGTGGATGGAAATATATTCCCCTGTGGGAGTCGCCCCGGTGTCCCTGACACCACGCTGTCGCGCAGCAAACACGGACCCTGTAGGAGTGAGCTTGCTCGCGATTCGGCCTGTCAGTCGATGAATATATTGCCTGTACTGGAGCTATCGCGAGCAAGCACCGCTCCCACAGATCCCTATTTCAAGTGGAGAACATTTCTCTAAACCGTCGCAGCAGGCAATCGCACTACCGCGCACAACCCGGCAGGTGGGCGGTTTTCCAATACCAGTTCCCCGCCATGTGCCTGAATACAGGCCCGAGCGATGGCCAACCCCAGGCCTAGCCCGCCGCCCTGACTGATACCCGCCCCGCCGCGGCCTAATTGCACGAACGGCTCGAACACCTGCGTCAGCCACCCCGGTTCAATCCCCGGTCCGTGATCGAGAATCTCCAGACGGATCATCCCAACTCCCTCACGACTCACGCTGATCTGCGCATCACCGGCATGGCACAACGCGTTATCAATAAGGTTGGTTAACGCCCGTTTCAGCGCCAGAGGTCGGCAGCGGCAACTGATCTGCTCGCTACCCTGCCACGTCACCGGCTGTTCCATCGTCCGATAACGTCGTGCCAGATCATCAAGCATCTCGTTCAGCGATACCGTCACCGTCGCTTCCTGAACCGCATCGCCACGCACGAAATCCAGCGTCTCGCGCACCATGGCCCGCAGTTCATCGAGGCTTTCCAGCATGTCATCGCGTAACGGACCGTCTTCGATCAATTCAACTTGCAAACGCAGTTCAGTGATCGGTGTGTTCAGGTCATGGCTCACGGCTGCCAACATTCGGGTTCGACCTTCCACATGGCGGGCAATGCGCTCCTGCATCACGTTGAACGCAGTGGTCAGATCCCGAGCTTCCTGTGGGCCAGACAGCGGCAGCGGCGCAATCCATTCGCCTCGGCTGACTCGCTCGGTCGCCTCGGCCAACGTCTTGACCGGCTGTACGATCCGGCGCATGAAGAAAATCACAATCAGCAGGACCGGGATGGTAGTCACCGGCAAGGTGTAGGCGAGCAACCGGCTCCACTCATAGGCCCCCGCCGGATGCTGCAAAGAATTGAGCGTCTGCCCATCGGGTAAAACGATGCTGGTGCGTAAACGCAGCGGAGCCCAACCTGCCCGGAAAAACACCGCTTCCCGAGCCGGGCCACCGGTGACTCGTTCGAGCTGGATATTCACCGCCATGTCCGGCGTCAGTTCCAGACGTGAGCGCAGCTCCTGCGCCAGACGCCGCTCTTCTTTATGCATATCAAAAGGGCTGACTTCGGGCTCTTGGGCGATCCAGAAGCGAGCATCTTGCGTTTCCATGGTCGCCAACACCCGGGACGCATCAGCCGCCGACAGCTCATGGGCGACGTGGTACGCCGTGGTCAATCGCTCAAGAGTGAGGGTGCGTGACAGCGGGTGAATCAGCGCGCCCGTACGTTGTAAAAACAACATGGCAATGCCATTGGATGCCAACAGCGCCAGCAACAGCAGCAGACCTAATTGATGGGTCATACGTCTGGGCCAACAACGGCTTAGCCACTTCACTGTTGTTGCACGCGGACATCCGCCACCAACACGTAACCGCCGCCCCAGACGGTACGCAGCAATTGCGGTTGTAATGGATCGTCCACCAGCTTGCGACGCAAACGACTGATTTGTCGGTCGATGGCGCGATCATAAACATCACTGCCGGGGCGCGCCGTCAGATCCAGCAGACGCTGGCGATCGAGCGTCTGATTGGGATGCTTCAGGAATACAGTCAGCAGTCTGCTTTCGGCAGTGCTGAGCTGGACCTGGCTGCCGTCAGCCCGCAGCAGTTGTTCAGTGGACGTGGTGAAACTCAGACCGGCGAATTCATAACGCTGTGTGGATGAGGCACTCAATGCCTGATCAACGCTTACTGGCGTACCGCGCCGACGCAAAACGCTGTTGATTCGCGCAACCAGCTCACGCGGTTCGAAGGGTTTGGTCACGTAATCGTCCGCGCCCAGGTCCAGCCCTTTCACCCGATCAGCCGAGGCGTCGCGAGCGGTCAGCAAAATAACCGGAATGTTGGCCCGGCGATGCAACATCCCGCACAGCTCAAAGCCGTCGCCATCCGGCAGCATCACGTCCAGCACCACCACATCAAAAGATTGCTGCTTGAGCAACTGCCACATCCCGGCCGCATCTTCAGCAGTGCGCACGTCAAACGCATGGCGACGCAGATACACCGCCAGTGGATCGCGGATTTTGCGGTGGTCGTCGACCACTAGGATGCGTGGTGGGTTCAGGGCTGGATCTAGCATCAATGAAGCTCGGCTCTCGACAGACTGCGATGGTGACTCGTGGGAGCGAATTTATTCGCGAAGACGGCGTGACAGGCGATGAGATGTATCGAATGTACGGTCCATTTCGCGAATGAATTCGCTCCCACAGGAGAAACTCACCGCCTCATCACATTTGCGGATGATTCCCATTAACGAGCCGCGATCATAGCCGATGCGCCACTGTCCGGCACTCATTTGCAACGCTATCGGCCTGCTGTGGTCAATGCCTCTCCCCATGGATATGGAAAAATATGTGTCCGCACACGCCAGCGGCCCATCAAACCCCTGCCCGCTTCAAGTCCAAATCACCTCTGGGCACGCTTTGAATCGCAATAACAGGAAGACCGATGCTTGAACTCGTTGCTGCTTTTATCTGCCTCACCTCGCTGCTCACGTATGTGAACTTTCGTTTCATCGGCCTGCCGCCCACCATCGGCGTCATGGTCACTGCGCTGATGTTTTCGCTGATCCTGCAAGGCCTGAGTTTCATCGGCTTTCCCGGTCTCGAAGAGCGCGTCCAACAGTTGATCGGTCAGATCGATTTCGGCGATTTGCTGATGAACTGGATGCTGTCGTTCCTGCTGTTTGCGGGCGCATTGCACGTCAACCTCTCCGACCTGAAAAGTTACCGCTGGCCCATCGGCTTGCTGGCAACCTTCGGTGTGTTGATTGCCACCACCGTGATCGGCACCCTGGCCTACTGGATCTTTGGCTGGTTCGGCTGGCACGTCAGTTTCCTGTACTGCCTGCTGTTCGGCGCACTGATCTCCCCGACCGACCCCATTGCGGTGCTCGGCGTGTTGCGGACCGCCAATGCGTCCAAGCCGTTGAAAACCACGATTGTCGGCGAGTCGCTGTTCAATGACGGCACGGCGGTTGTGGTGTTCACCGTGTTGCTGGGTATTGCGCAACTGGGTGAAACCCCCAGCGTCGGCGAAACCGCCATGCTGTTCGTCCACGAGGCTATCGGTGGCGTGCTGTTCGGCGGGCTGATCGGCTACGCCGTGTACCTGATGATCAAGAGCATCGAGCAGTATCAGATTGAAGTGATGCTGACGTTGGCACTGGTGATTGGCGGTTCGGCCATGGCCTCCGAGCTGCACGTATCAGGCCCGATTGCGATGGTTGTCGCGGGTCTGATCATCGGCAACCTTGGCCGTAATCTGGCGATGAACGACATGACTCGTCGCTACATGGACGGTTTCTGGGAATTGCTCGATGACATGCTCAACGCCCTGCTCTTCGCCCTGATCGGCATGGAGCTTCTGCTGTTGCCATTCTCCTGGTCGCACATGCTGGCAGCAGGCTTGCTGGCGGTGGCAATTCTGCTGTCGCGCTTTGTGACCGTGGCACCGGCCATTCTGCTACTGCGCCACTGGCGAACCGTACCCAAAGGCACGATCCGCATCCTGACATGGGGTGGTTTGCGGGGTGGTGTTTCCGTGGCATTGGCGCTGGCCTTGCCACTGGGGCCGGAGCGCGACTTGCTGCTGAGCATCACTTACATCGTGGTGCTGTCGTCGATCCTGTTGCAGGGGTTGAGCATTGGCAAGCTGGTCAAAGCGGTTACTCGTGGTGAAACACAGCCGCCACAAGAGCAAAACGAAGGGCACTAAGCCGCCAGCGCATGACCACTCGGCTCCCGCTGAGTGGTCATGCAGCTTGAGAAACGCGACGTCAGGAAAACGTGCGCTTGGGGGCGGTCCTGGCGTGAGTGCAGTAAAGCGTAAGCCCGGTAAACGCCAGGCCACCCGCCAGATTGCCGAGCACCGTCGGGATTTCATTCCAGACCAGGTAGTCCATGACCGAGAATCCGCCGCCCATGATCATGGCCGATGGGAACAGAAACATGTTCACCACCGAATGTTCAAAGCCCATGAAAAAGAACAACATGATTGGCATCCACATAGCGATTACTTTGCCGCTCACTGACGTGGAAATCATGGCACCTACCACGCCCATCGAAACCATCCAGTTGCAAAGCACTCCACGCAGAAAGATCGTCACCCAGCCCGCTGTGCCGTACTCGGCATAACCGAGCGTGCGGGACTCGCCAATGCTGGCGATTTTGTGACCAACAGCGCCAGGATCTGCATTGAACCCGTAGGTAAAGACGAAAGCCATGATGAACGCAACGGTCAGCGCGCCTGCGAAGTTACCAGCAAACACCAGACCCCAGTTGCGCAAAATACCGTTGATGTTGACCCCCGGACGCTTGTCGAGCAGTGCCAGCGGCGTAAGCACGAACACACCGGTGAGCAAGTCGAAGCCCATCAGATAGAGCATCGAGAACCCGACGGGAAAGAGCACCGCGCCCAGCAATGGCGAGCCGGTCTGTACCGCGATCGTCACCGCGAATACGGCCGCCAATGCCAGTATTGCGCCCGCCATAAACGCGCGGATCAGCGTGTCACGCGTTGCCATGTGAACCTTGGATTCACCGGCATCGATCATCTTTGTGACGAATTCGGAGGGGAGCAAATAAGACATTGGCGCTTTCCTTTTTGCGTACTTCGCAGTCCGCGTGGGATCAGTGGAGGTTGTCGCCGTTACCAGGCACGGTAAGGCAGGAATTTTCCGTTGAGGGTCACACGCACCCGATCACCTTTGGGGTCTTCGACTTTGTCGACATGCATTGAAAAGTCGATGGCAGACATGATCCCGTCGCCGAACTTCTCTTGAATCACGTCCTTGAGGGTGTCGCCATAAACGCCAACGATTTCATACAACCGATAGATCATGGGATCTTGCGGGATGGTCTGATCCCAGGTTTTCTTAGGGAATACCGTAAGTGCGCTGGCCACTTCCTCATCCACACCCAACACTTCGCAAATGCGTGCGGCGACATCCGGCGTAGCGCTGTTCATGCCATAGCACGCAGACGCCACCCATACCGAACCTTTGCCAACCGCCTCTCCCAGTTCATCCCAGCTCATGCCTTTGCGAGCTTTGGCGGCCATCAGCAGGTGGTGCATCTCTGTTTTATTCATCGCTCTGCTTCCTCTGAAGATTTTGATCCGACGTGCCACGCGCGCCGTGATTGAAGAGACAAGAGCGAAATCCATGCCACTCGCAGAAATTTACCTATCCATATGAAAAATATAGAAATTTCAAAAATTTGCGCTCAATTCAGTTTCGCGAAATATCGTAAATCGCGATTTTTAGTGAAAATTTTTACGATATCTCGTACTTAGTAGCCACGCAGATCCGCTGATACGTGCTCGACGAGGGCAACGAAATGCCGCAGAACTTTGCAGACGAGGCGTTCGAACACTCACCTCACCCCATGCTGATCATTGATCCGCCAGCGGACCGGCTGATCCAGGCAAATCGAGCCGCGCTGACGTTGCTGGGATGCGCTGAAAGTGATCTTGGCGATATTCGCTTCAGTCACTTTCTGGGGGATGGATTACCGCAGTGGGTCACCTTTACCGACGAGACGCTGACCCAAGGCTCGGCATGGTCGGACGACCTCAGCCTGCTGAATATCTCGCGAAGTCAGCATGCAGTGGAGGTCAGCTCCAGCGTATTGCCCGATGGCAGGCGCATCCTGCTGTTGCTTCAGGCACGCGATATTCTGGAAAAGCGCCGCAATCGCTCTGAAGCCCGCCGCCAGCATCGACTTGGGCACGTTGGCTGGGAGCGGATTTCTCAGGTTTTCGAGCGCATTGAACGCCAGAACAGGTTGATTCTGGGCGCTGTCGGCGAGGGGATTTATGGCCTAGACACCAAAGGCGAGACAACCTTTATGAACCCGGCCGCCGAGCGCATTCTTGGCTGGAATTCCAGTGACATGATTGGTCGTGACGCGCATCAGCTGTTCCATCACACCCATGGCGACGGCAGCCGCTATCCCGTTCAGCAATGCCCTATTCATGCCTCGTTCAGTGACGGCCATGTCCATCACGTCGATAACGAAGTGTTCTGGCACAAGAACGGCGAAGCCATTGCCGTCGAATACACCAGCACGCCGATTTTCGAGATGGGAAGACTGGTGGGCGCTGTAGTCCTGTTTCGTGATATTCGAGAGCGTCAGCAGGCAGAGCGAAGATTGCTTGAGGCGCTCAACGAGGTGGAACAACTCAAACAGCGTCTGGAGCTTGAAAACCAATACCTTCAGGAAGAGATAAAAGCCGAGCGTAATCATCACAATATCGTCGGCGAAAGCCCTGTCGTTTTGCACCTGATACGCCAGTTGGAGCTGGTCGCCCCTACTGACGCCAACGTGCTGATCAGCGGTGAATCAGGTACCGGTAAAGAGCTCATCGCACGCGCCATTCACGCCAGCAGCCTGCGCAGCGATCGCCCGCTGATCAGGGTGAATTGCGCGGCGATTCCACGCGACCTGTTTGAAAGCGAGTTTTTTGGCCATGTAAAAGGGGCGTTCACTGGAGCGGTCAGTCATCGCATCGGACGCTTTGAACTCGCCGACGGCGGCACACTGTTTCTCGATGAAGTCGGGGAAATTCCGCTGGAGCTACAGAGCAAACTCTTGCGGGTTTTGCAGGAACAGCAATTCGAGCGCGTGGGCGACAACGTGACTCGCGTGGTGAACGTGCGGGTTATTGCAGCGACCAATCGTGATCTGCACGAAATGGTCAAAGTGGGCGCTTTCCGGGAAGACCTGTACTTTCGCTTGAACGTGTTTCCGATCAGGTCGGTGCCGCTGCGCGAGCGTGTGGCGGATATCCCTTTGCTCGCCAGCCACTTCCTGCACAGGGCACGCCAGTCGTTCAACAAGCCGGGGGTAAGACTGCCCATTGCACAGTTGCAGGTACTGAAGCGTTATTCGTGGCCCGGAAATATCAGGGAGCTGGAGAACGTGATTGAGCGCCAGATGATCGTCAGCCAGGACGGCGTTTTACGCTTCGACGACTTGCTTCCCCAAACGCCCATACCCGTGAACACCGATCCATCCGATGCGGTTGAACCGTTGCGCGATGAGTACCTGCAACTGCAACTCAAGGCCAACGTCATCGCGATGCTCAAACGCACGGCAGGCAAGGTGTCGGGAGAAGGCGGCGCGGCGCAATTACTGGGAGTTAAACCTTCCACCCTCGCCTCGCGTTTGCACAAGTGGGGTATCGACCCCAGGGCCTATAAAAAACGCCTGTAAGGCGGGTCAAGCCTGCGGATAGAGCATCGATTGACCAGAGCCAGTCTCGAGCAAAAGTGCAGCCTGTAGCGCTTACCTGCTGTCATGCGTGACTCGATTGGCTAAGATGCCACGACCGCCAGCCCGTGCTGGCGGTTTCACCGAGGCTCAGGAGCACGCATGTCCAGCAAAGAGGAGATCGCCGTCGTTGGCGGCACACCGATGATTCCCGATCAGCGTCGGGAGTTGATGCTGCGTCAGTTGCGCAAACATCAGGTGCTCAGCGTGCACCAACTGGTGGAAATGTTCGATTGCTCGCACATGACCATCCGCCGCGATATCGCCCTTCTGGAACAGGAAGGCCGCGCCTATTCGGTCACCGGGGGCGTACGTATCGCCAGCCAGTTGCACAGCGAACCCAGCCATCAATCCAAAGCCGTGGTCGAGTTGCCGCAGAAGCAGGGCATGGCCCGACTGGCTGCCGGTTTGCTGCACGACGACATGACGATTTACCTGGATGCCGGCACCAGCACCCTGGAAATTGTCCCGCACATTGCGGCGCTATCAGGCATGACCGTGGTCACCAATGACTTCGGGATCGTCAACGCCCTGGCCGATGCCACGCATGTGGATGTGATCCACACGGGCGGTTTGCTTGATCATCCCAACCGTTCGTGTGTCGGCGGTCTCGCTGCCGCGACCTTGCGCCAGCTGGCGACTGACATCGCTTTCATGTCCACCAGTTCCTGGGATTTGCAGCGCGGCACGACAACGCCTTCGGCGCTGAAGGTCGAGGTCAAGCAAGCCGCCATGCAGTCGGCATCGCAAACCGTGCTGGTGGCGACCAGCTCGAAGTACGGCACTTTTGGCATGTACAAGATCGCAGCGCTGGAACAGTTCGACATCATCATCAGTGATGCAGCCTTGGCTGAAGCGGCGGCTGACGGCATTCGCAAGCATCGAGTCGAATTGCTCTTGGCGCCAGCGGCCGGACAGCGCTGAATCATGGGTATCCGCTCATTACTGGTCGCCCTGGCCTTGCTGAGTGGAAGCGCCCACGCATCGATGCGCTGCAACAGCGCCCTGATCGATGAAGGCGACCTGGCTGTGGAGGTGCTGCGCAAATGCGGCCCGCCTGCCGAGCGCCAGATCACCCCGCCTGCACTGGCCGCCAATGGCCAGCTGATACACGGCGCCGTCACAGTCGAAACCTGGGTCTACGGGCCAGAGAACGGCATGTATCGCAACCTGCGGTTCATTGATGGCCGGCTCGTTCAGATTAAAAGCAGCAAGTAATTCCCCCATCCCCCTGATCTGCGGTGATTCACATTCCTGTGGGAGCGACCGGGGTGGCGCTACACCTTGCTCGCGATAAGGGCGATGCGATCTAAAGTGAACCGCGTCCAGCCTTATCGCGAGCAAGCTCGGCTCCCACAGGGATTCAACACAGACACCAATGTGAATCCATGTGAACAAGAAATAATACTTCACATTAATTGCTCACTGATTCACTATCGGATTCACAGATCAGAACAATTCGACCGATTGCTGGCAGTGACGAGCATCGGCAACCATCCGAGGAAAACAGCATGACTAACAAGAACGTCGGCGTTATTGGCTTGGGTGCGATGGGTTTGGGCATTGCCCGCTCGTTGCTGCGCAGTGGTTTCAATGTGCATGCGTGTGATGTCCGCAGCGCCGTGACCGAGCAGTTCGCCACCGAAGGCGGCGTTGCCTGTGCCTCCCCTGCCGCCATGGCAGCCACGTGTGATGTGATCATCACCGTCGTAGTCAACGCTGAGCAGACCGAAACCGTATTGTTTGGTGAGAACGGCGCCATCGCAGCACTGCGCCCTGGCAGCCTGGTCATCGGTTGCGCCACCGTCGCGCCGACCTTCGCAGTCGAGCTCGGCCAACGTCTGGTCGACAAAGGCCTGCTGTACCTTGATGCGCCGATCTCTGGCGGCGCAGCTAAAGCAGCTGCCGGTCAGATGACCATGATGACCTCCGGCCCGGCTGAATCCTACGCCAAGGCTCAAGCGATTCTCGACGGCATGGCAGGCAAGGTTTATCGCCTTGGCGACGTTCACGGCCTTGGCTCGAAAGTCAAAATCATCAACCAGTTACTGGCCGGTGTTCACATCGCCGCCAGTGCCGAAGCCATGGCGCTGGGGCTGCGTGAAGGCGTCGACGCCGACGCACTTTACGAAGTGATCACGAACAGTGCCGGTAACTCGTGGATGTTCGAGAACCGCGTGCCGCACATCCTCAAGGCGGATTACACGCCGTTGTCGGCTGTGGATATCTTCGTCAAGGATCTGGGCCTGGTACTGGATACCGCTCGCACCAGCAAATTCCCGCTGCCGCTGTCGGCCACTGCACACCAGATGTTCATGCAGGCTTCCAGCGCCGGTTACGGTCGTGAAGATGACTCCGCCGTGATCAAGATTTTCCCGGGCATCGAATTGCCGAAAGCCAAGCCAGAACAAGCTTAAGGGGCAACCGATGAGTAATTCTCCTGTGCGCCCGTTGCTGGGCTGCATCGCCGACGATTTCACCGGCGCCACTGACCTGGCCAACATGCTGGTGCGCGGCGGCATGCGTACCGTGCAAAGCATCGGTATTCCGACCGCTGAAATGGCGGCCGATCTGGACGCTGACGCCATCGTCATTGCCTTGAAATCCCGCACCACGCCTGCCGCCGAAGCCGTCGAGGAATCCCTCGCTGCGCTGGAATGGCTGCGCGAGCGTGGCTGCGAGCAGATATTCTTCAAGTACTGCTCGACGTTCGACTCCACGGCTGCGGGCAACATCGGCCAGGTCAGCGAAGCGTTGCTGAAAAAGCTCGGCGGCGACTTCACCCTGGCGTGCCCGGCGTTCCCGGAAAACGGCCGCACGATCTTCCGTGGCCACTTGTTCGTTCAGGACCAGTTGCTCAGCGAATCCGGCATGCAGCATCACCCGCTGACGCCGATGACCGACGCCAATCTGGTACGTGTGCTGCAATCGCAAACCCAACAGAAAGTCGGCCTGCTGCGCTACGACAGCATCGCCAAAGGCGTTGAAGGCGTGCGCAGCAAGATTGCCGAGTTGCGCGCCGACGGTGTGAGCATGGCGATTGCCGATGCGCTGTCCGATGCCGATCTTTATACCTTGGGCGAAGCCTGCGTCGACCTGCCCTTGCTCACTGGCGGTTCGGGTCTGGCCCTGGGCTTGCCGGGCAACTTCCGCAAGGCTGGCAAATTGCGCGACATCGACGCCGCCAGACTGGAGCCGGTTGAGGGGGGTGAAGTGGTGCTGGCAGGTAGCGCGTCGGTCGCCACCAATGGTCAGGTCGCGGCCTGGCTTGAAGTCAATCGCCCTGCCCTGCGTATCAACCCATTGGAACTGGCCGCTGGCCGTCCGGTGGTTGAACAGGCGCTGGAGTTCGCTCGCAAAGCCGGTGAAACGGTATTGATCTACGCCACCAGTTCGCCAAACGAAGTCAAAGCCGTTCAGCAACAACTGGGCGTTGAACGTGCTGGTGCGCTGGTTGAGGACGCCCTGGGACAGATCGCCAAAGGCCTGCTGCATGCAGGCGTGCGCCGCTTCGTCGTGGCGGGCGGTGAAACTTCGGGCGCTGTAGTTCAGGCATTGGGTGTGCAACTGCTCAAAATCGGCGCGCAGATTGATCCGGGTGTTCCGGCAACTGTCAGCAGCGGCAACCAGCCGCTGGCCCTGGCGTTGAAATCCGGAAACTTCGGTGGCCGCGACTTCTTCAGCAAGGCCCTCAAGCAGTTGGCGGGGGAATCTGTATGAGTGCGGAAAACCAACGTACGGAGAACACGCTTCGCGAAGAAATCTGCGACATCGGCAGACTGTTGTATGGCCGTGGCTACACCGTCGGCAGCGCCGGAAACATCAGCGCGCGGCTCGATGACGGCTGGCTGATTACGCCAACTGACGCGTGCCTGGGTCGCCTTGATCCGACCGAAATCGCCAAGGTCAATCTGGCCGGTGAATGGGTGTCGGGCAGCAAACCTTCGAAGACCCTCGCGCTGCATCGCGAGGTCTACGACCGCAATCCGGGTGTGGGCGGCGTGGTGCATACCCACTCCACGCATCTGGTTGCGTTGACCCTGGCGGGCGTCTGGCAGGAGGACAATATCCTGCCGCCACTGACGCCTTATCAGGTGATGAAAGTCGGGCAGATTCCGCTCATTGGTTATGAGCGTCCCGGCTCGCCGAAAGTCGCCCAGCGCGTCGCACAACTGGCCAACAGTGTGCGCGGCGTGATGCTCGAACGGCTCGGACCGGTTATCTGGGAAAGCTCGGTTGCCAAGGCCGCCTACGCCCTCGAAGAACTGGAAGAGACCGCTCGACTCTGGTTGATGAGCAACCCGAAACCCGCGCCACTCGACCCGGCTGCTCTGGAAGAGTTGCGTGAGGTTTTTGGGGCCAAGTGGTAGTTCAAGGCATTTGATTGAGGGCCGTTCACCGGCCCCCGACAAGACCCGGCCCAGCCGGAAAACAATAACAATGGGACTTTAAAGTATGACGCCACTAATGCTGATGTTGATCGCTGGCGCGGGCATCGCGCTGCTGCTGTTCCTGGTCCTCAAGTACAAATTCCAGCCGTTCGTGGCGTTGATGCTGGTGAGCATCATTGTTGCGCTGGTCGCAGGTGTGAAGCCGGCTGATCTGGTTGCCACCATCGAAGGCGGCATGGGCAAAACCCTCGGTCACATTGCGATCATCATTGCCTTGGGCGCGATGATCGGACGCATCATCGAGCTGTCCGGTGGTGCCGAGGCATTGGCAAAAACCCTGATCAAACGCTTCGGCAACCGGCGTACTCCGCTGGCGCTGACCGTTGCCGGTTTCATCGTCGGTATTCCGGTGTTCTTCGAGGTTGGCGTGATCATCCTCATGCCGCTGGCCTACGGCGTCGCCCGTGCGGCACGTAAACCACTGCTGCTGTTCGCCTTGCCGATGTGTGCGGCATTGCTGGCAGTGCATGCCTTCCTGCCGCCGCATCCGGGCGCTGTGGCCGCTGCCGGTCAGTTGGGTGCCGACCTGGGTCGCGTACTGATGTTTGGTATTCCGATGGTTGCGGTCCTGAGCCTGGTCGGTTACTTCATCGCGGGTCGCATGACACGCAAGTTCTACCCGATGACCGACGATATCCGTGCCGAAGTCTACGGCCCGCATATGACCAACGCCGACCTGCAAGCCTGGCATAACGGCGACTACTCCAACACCAGCAGCGAAGCGACGCACTCGAACAAGCCGGGTCTAGAAGAAAGCGCCAGCAGTCTTGCCGCATCGCTGCCGCCTGCTCCGGCGCCTGGTTTCGGTTTGATCATCGGCCTGATCCTGCTGCCGATCGTATTGATTCTGCTGGGCACACTGGCTACCACCATGTTGCCTGTCGATTCGACGCTGCGCAGTGTTCTGACTGTGCTGGGCGCGCCGCTGGTTGCTTTGCTGATCGACACGCTGCTGTGTGCATGGTTGCTGGGTACTCGCCGTGGCTGGAGTCGCACTCAGGTGTCTGATGTGATCGGCTCGGCACTGCCGGGCGTGGCCATGGTGATCCTGATCGCCGGTGCAGGTGGCGTGTTCGGTAAAGTGCTGGTTGATACCGGTATCGGCGCTGTCGTCTCCGAAGCACTGCGCACTACCGGGCTGCCGGTTCTGGCGCTGGGCTTCCTGCTGACCCTGCTGCTGCGTGCCGTACAAGGTTCTACCACCGTTGCACTCGTGACCACTGCCGGTATTCTCAGCCCGCTGATCGCAACCCTGAACCTGACACCAAACCACCTGGCACTGCTGTGTCTGGCCATGGGCGGTGGCGGTCTGGCAATGTCGCACATCAACGATGCCGGTTACTGGATGTTCACCAAACTGGCTGGCCTTAATGTCGCCGACGGCCTGCGTACCTGGACCGTGCTGGTTACTATCCTTGGCACCCTGGGCTTCCTCGCGACCCTGGTGATCTGGCCATTCGTCTGATCCAACAAGACTGGAGTTAACATGCCTCGTTTCGCTGCCAACCTCAGCATGCTCTACCCGCAACATGATTTTCTCGAGCGCTTCAGCGCAGCGGCCGCCGATGGTTTCGGCGCCGTCGAGTATCTGTTTCCGTATGACTACAGCACTCAGGAGCTCAAGCAGCGCCTGAGTGACAACGGACTGGTGCAAGCGCTGTTCAATGCACCGCCGGGTGACTGGGCAGCAGGCGAACGAGGCATTGCTTCGTTGCCAGGTCGTGAAGAAGAGTTTCGTACCGGCATCGCCCGCGCGCTGGAATACGCAAACGTGCTGGGCAACGACCGGATTCACGTGATGGCGGGTTTGTTGCCCGGTGAAGAGCTTCGTGCACGCCATCAGGCGGTGTATCTGGAAAACCTCGCCTACGCCGCTGCACAAGCCGCCAAGGCAGGCATCACGGTGCTGATCGAGCCGATCAATACCCGTGACATGCCGGGGTTCTTCCTGAATCGTCAGGATCAGGCGCAAGCCATCTGTAAAGAAGTGGGCGCTGCCAACCTCAAGGTGCAGTTCGACTTCTATCATTGCCAGATCGTCGAAGGCGATGTGATCTCAAAACTGCGTCGCGATTTCGCTGGCGTTGGCCATATCCAGATCGCCGGTGTGCCGGATCGACACGAGCCGAATCTGGGCGAGTTGAACTACAACTGGCTGTTCGAAGAAATCGATCGCCTGGGTTACACCGGCTGGATTGGCTGCGAATATCGCCCCAAAGGCGACACCAGCACCGGTCTGCAATGGTTGCGCGATTGGCAGAGCCTCAAGCGCTGAGTACAGTCGGCCCTGGCAACAGCTTCACCTCATAAAAACAAAAAGAGGAACTGAACATGCGAGGATTCAAAGGTGGCCTGTGCGCTGCGCTGCTGATCGTGGCGCAGACGGGAATGGCCTTCGCGGCGAGTGTTCCAGCCGCAGTGGAGGCGGTATGGACAGCCCCCAGCTTCACTTTCCATACCGGCGAAAAACTGGATAACCTGCGGATGAGTTACATCACCGTCGGCGATCCGAAGAACCCGGCGATACTCTATCTGCACGGCACCAATCGTCCGGCCAGTGACATGCTGGGCAAGGAATTCGGGGGTGAGCTGTTTGGTCCGGGGCAGCCTCTGGACGCCAGCAAGTATTACATCATTGCCCCCGATGGCATCGGCGTCGGCAAGTCGAGCAAACCATCTGACGGTTTGCGCATGAAGTTTCCCGCCTACAACTACGACGACATGGTCGAGGCGCAGTATCGCCTGCTGACCGAAGGCATGGGCATCAAGCATTTACGGCTGGTCATGGGCAACTCCATGGGCGGCATGCAGACCTGGATGTGGGGCCAGAAATGGCCGGACATGATGGATGCGCTGGTACCGATGGCTTCGCAACCTACTGCGATGTCGGCGCGCAACTGGATCATGCGGCGCATGTTGATCGAGTCCATCAAGCAGGACCCGGCCTGGAACGAAGGCAACTACACCAGCCCGCCGCCTTCGTTGCGCCTGGCCAACGTGATGTTTGGCTTCGGTACCAGCGGTGGCACCCTTGCTTATCAGGCCCTGGCGCCAACGCGAGCTCAGGCAGACAAACTGGTTGATGAAAAGCTTGCAGCGCCGTTGCCGGGGGATGCCAACGATTTCATTTATCAATGGCAGTCCTCGGCGGACTACGATGTGGCACCGCATCTTTCGGCGATCAAGGCACCGGTGCTGGCAATCAACAGTGCCGACGACGAGCGTAATCCACCTGAGACCGGGACTATGCAGAAATCACTCGCTCAGTTGAAAAACGCGCGTCTGGTGTTGATCCCTGCCAGCGCAGAAACCCGCGGGCACGGCACGACCAACATGGCTCGCTTTTATGCTGAACCGCTGAGTGAGTTCATGAAGGCAACGGCGCGGCCTTGATGGTATTGAGATCTATCTTTCAGCGGGAGACTCGATGTTTGCCTGCGAGCTGATAGACGACGCAAAACCCTGTGGGAGCGGTGCTTGCCCGCGATAGGGACACCGCGATCTTAAGTGAACCGCGTCCAGCCTTATCGCGGGCAAGCACCGCTCCCACAGGAGACCGCATTTCCAGACAAGACCGGCCGCTTCGGTTTATTCGTCGATCGACTCTTCCTTGAACTGATCTTTCACATAGGTGATTTCGGTTTTGCCGTGCGGCGCTGGCAGGCCATCTTCGCCGAGGTTGACGAACACCATCTTCTCAACCGTCAGGATGCTCTTGCGGGTGATCTTGTTGCGGACCTGACAGGTCAGGGTGATCGAAGTGCGGCCAAATTCGGTGGCGGTGATACCCAACTCGATGATGTCGCCCTGACGCGAAGCGCTGACAAAGTTGATCTCTGAAATGTACTTGGTCACCACGCGCTGGTTGCCCAGTTGCACGATGGCGTAGATCGCTGCTTCCTCATCGATCCAGCGCAACAGGCTGCCACCGAACAGGGTGCCGTTGGGGTTGAGGTCTTCAGGTTTAACCCACTTGCGAGTGTGGAAGTTCATGTCTGCTCCTGATCGTCTGCGGATTGATGCCGGTCATCATGGCAGACACAGCTGATATCAGCACAGTCATCGCCCTCTATTGAATTGATAAGGCTACGCTGGATTGAGCACGTTACAGCCGTACCCTCCGTCCGCTTTACTGCACTTTTTCAATCATCAGATTGAAGTTAGCCGAGCATCCGCCGATAGAAAACATTGGGAAGATGAGTCAGCTTGGCTATAATCCCCACCGTTTCAAAACGGTCATCTTCACTTGATACCGTTCCCGCCACCTGTCCGAGGGGCGCTGCAGCAGGTTTTCCTGTCAGGCTCGGATGGGGCGTTGTTTGACCGGGTTGTCCCTGTCGAACCTTAAACGCACAACGGCGCCCATTCGCACACTACGAATGGAGACTCTCTAATGAGTGCAGTACTTACGCCCGCAGATTTTTCCGACTACAAAGTAGCCGACATGTCCCTGGCTGCCTGGGGCCGTCGCGAAACCATCATCGCTGAATCCGAAATGCCTGCACTGATGGGCCTGCGCCGCAAATACTCCGGCGAGCAACCGCTCAAGGGCGCGAAGATTCTCGGCTGCATACACATGACCATTCAGACTGCCGTACTGATCGAAACCCTGGTTGCCCTGGGTGCCGAAGTTCGCTGGTCGTCCTGCAACATTTTCTCCACTCAAGACCAGGCCGCTGCTGCCATTGCTGCTGCCGGTATCCCTGTTTTCGCCTGGAAAGGCGAGACTGAAGAAGAATACGAGTGGTGCCTTGAGCAAACCATCCTGAAAGATGGCGCGCCTTGGGATGCCAACATGATCCTCGACGACGGCGGCGACCTGACCGAGCTGCTGCACAAGAAATATCCGGCCATCCTGGACCGCGTTCACGGCGTGACCGAAGAAACCACCACTGGCGTTCACCGCCTGCTGGACATGCTGGCCAAAGGCGAGCTGAAAATCCCGGCCATCAACGTTAACGACTCGGTGACCAAGAGCAAGAACGACAACAAATACGGCTGCCGTCACAGCCTGAACGACGCTATCAAGCGTGGTACTGACCACCTGCTGTCGGGCAAGCAAGCGCTGGTTATCGGTTATGGCGACGTGGGCAAGGGCTCGGCTCAATCCCTGCGTCAGGAAGGCATGATCGTTAAAGTCACCGAAGTCGACCCGATCTGCGCCATGCAAGCCTGCATGGACGGTTTCGAGCTGGTTTCGCCGTTCATCGACGGTGAAAACGACGGCACCGAAGCAAGCATCGACAAAGCACTGCTGGGCAAGATCGACCTGATCGTGACCACCACTGGTAACGTCAATGTCTGCGACTCGAACATGCTCAAAGCGCTGAAAAAACGCGCTGTGGTCTGCAACATCGGTCACTTCGACAACGAAATCGACACCGCTTTCATGCGCAAGAACTGGGCATGGGAAGAAGTGAAGCCACAGGTACACAAGATCCACCGTACCGGCCCTGGCGCATTCGATGCCCAGAACGACGACTACCTGATCCTGCTGGCCGAAGGCCGTCTGGTTAACCTGGGTAACGCCACTGGTCACCCAAGCCGCATCATGGACGGTTCGTTCGCCAACCAGGTTCTGGCGCAGATCTTCCTGTTCGGTCAGAAGTACGCCGATCTGTCCCCGGCTCAAAAAGCCGAGCGTCTGACCGTTGAAGTACTGCCGAAGAAACTCGACGAAGAAGTGGCCCTGGAAATGGTTCGCGGCTTCGGCGGCGTTGTGACCAAACTGACCAAAACCCAGGCCGACTACATCGGCGTGACCGTTGATGGTCCGTTCAAGCCGCACGCGTATCGCTACTAAGCAGCGGTAAGCTTCAAGCTTCAAGCGGCAAGTAAAAGCGTTTCATTTACTTGTGGCTTGGGCTTGGCGCTTGTTTCTTTATCGTTTTTACGCAGCCGTGAGCTGCAAGCTTTGGTGACAAGATTGGGCGCATTGCCCTCTTGCAGCTTTTAGCTTGCAGCTTGTAGCTGGAGGTTCCCTCCACCATGTCCCAAGACCGCAGCTTCAGCTTCGAATTCTTCCCGACGAAGACCGAGGCTGGCCATGAAAAGCTTCTGAACGTTGCTCGTCAGATAGCCAGTTACAACCCCGCTTTTTTCTCCTGCACTTATGGTGCCGGTGGATCCACGCGCGACGGTACGATCAACACCGTCATGCAGCTGCAAAACGAAGTAAAAGTACCGTCCGCACCGCATCTGTCCTGCGTTGGCGACAGCAAGGATGACCTGCGCGTTCTGCTGAACCAATATAAGGAAGCCGGTATCAAGCGCATCGTTGCACTGCGCGGCGACCTGCCCTCGGGTATGGGCATGTCCAGCGGTGAACTGCGCTACGCCAGCGACCTGGTTTCGTTCATTCGTGAAGAAACCGGCAGCCATTTCCACATCGAAGTAGCGGCTTATCCTGAGATGCACCCTCAGGCGCGCAATTTTGATGACGACGTGAAGAACTTCGTGCACAAGGCCCAGGCCGGTGCCGACAGCGCAATTACCCAGTATTTCTTCAACGCCGACAGCTACTTCCACTTCCTGGAACGCGTGCAGAAGAAAGGCGTTACCCTGCCAATCGTGCCGGGCATCATGCCGATCACCAACTACAGCAAGCTCGCGCGCTTCTCCGATGCCTGCGGTGCGGAAATCCCGCGCTGGATCCGCAAGCAGCTGGAAGCCTACGGCGACGACGTGCAAAGCATCCAGGCGTTTGGCGAACAAGTCATCACCGAGATGTGCGAACGCCTGCTGCAAGGTGGCGCGCCAGGGCTTCACTTCTATACCCTGAACCAGGCTGAACCGAGCCTGGCGGTCTGGAACAACCTGAAGTTGCCGCGTTAAGCGGAGGTTGCGTGGCTGGCAGGTTTCGCGCATTGTGACCTGCCAGCGCTTCCAGACAACTGCCGCATTCACCGGTATAGACACCGTTGAGCAGCAGGAAAGCAGCGCTTGGCGTTTGCTCTGTTATACTCCGGCCTTCCCGCCAGGCTTACGCCCGGATGCTCGGTCTTGTTTCAGGCTCCTCGATCACGCCAATAGCGCATCTTCTTTTATTGCGCAGCGTCACGAGATGCACTGAAGGCCCAGCAGGACCGGACGGGACTGCGTTCTCCAAAGCTTGAACGAAAACACCGAGCCGCGATCACTCTGTTCACCGAACAGCATGGTCGACGCTCAGGCAGTTTCGACGAAGCCTGAACGCCATTCGCGCCAGGCAAGACTTCCCTTTGAGCATAAGCTCTAACTAAAACAGGATTACTCATGTCCTTTGCTTCCCTCGGTCTCTCCGAGGCTCTAGTTCGCGCCATCGAGGCAGCGGGCTATACCCAGCCTACTCCGGTGCAACAGCGGGCCATTCCCGCCGTGTTGCAAGGTCGCGACCTGATGGTTGCCGCCCAGACAGGTACTGGTAAAACCGGTGGTTTCGCCCTTCCGATCCTGGAACGGTTGTTTCCCAACGGTCATCCGGACAAATCTCAACGTCACGGCCCGCGCCAACCCCGCGTACTGGTCCTGACCCCGACTCGCGAACTCGCCGCCCAGGTGCATGACAGCTTCAAGCTGTACGCCCGCGATCTGAAGTTCGTCAGCGCCTGCATCTTCGGTGGCGTCGGCATGAACCCACAGGTTCAAGCCATGGCCCGTGGCGTAGACGTGCTGGTGGCCTGCCCTGGCCGTCTGCTCGATCTGGCCGGTCAAGGCAGTGTCGACCTGTCCCACGTTGAAATCCTCGTGCTCGATGAAGCCGACCGGATGCTCGACATGGGCTTCGTACACGACGTGAAGAAAGTGCTCGCACGTCTGCCCGCCAAGCGTCAGAACCTGCTGTTCTCAGCGACGTTCTCCAACGACATCACAGCGTTGGCAGGCAAGCTGTTGCACAACCCGGAGCGCATCGAAGTCACGCCGCCGAACACCACGGTCGAGCGTATCGAGCAACGCGTGTTCCGCCTACCCGCCAACCACAAGCGTTCGCTGCTGGCGCACCTGATCACTCAGGGTGCCTGGGAGCAAGTGCTGGTCTTCACTCGCACCAAACACGGCGCAAACCGTCTGGCCGAGTACCTGGACAAACACGGTCTTACCGCTGTGGCGATCCACGGTAACAAGAGCCAGAACGCTCGCACCAAAGCGCTGGCCGATTTCAAGGCCGGTGAAGTACGCATCATGGTTGCGACTGACATCGCCGCTCGCGGCCTGGATATCGACCAGTTGCCGCACGTGGTCAACTTCGAACTGCCGAACGTAGACGAAGACTATGTTCACCGCATCGGTCGTACAGGCCGTGCAGGCCGTAACGGCGAAGCGATTTCGCTGGTTGCTCCGGACGAAGAAAAGCTGCTCAAAAGCATCGAGCGCATGACCAAGCAGAAGATTGCCGATGGCGATCTGATGGGCTTCGACATGTCCGCAGTAGAAGCCGAGAAGCCTGAAGTTCGCGAGCGTCCGGACGTGCGTAACCCACGCAATCCGCGCGGCCCTCGTGGCGATGGTCCGAACGGCGGTGGCGGTGGTCGCAAAGACAAAGGCAAAGATAAGGGCAAGGAAAAACCGGCAGCCGCTGCTGGTGAACGTCCGGCCCGCAAGCCGCGTGAACAACAGAAGCCTCGCGGTGAAGGTGCTCCGGCTCGCGAACAGCGTGCGTCAAATCCTCGCGCAGCTGCACCGCGCCCGGCTGCAGATCGCGCCCCGGACGAGTTTCTGGATGACGAAGTGGATAACTTCGGCAACCGCGCTGATTACGTCAGTCCGTATAAGGACAAGAACCAGAGCCGCGGTCGTCGTCCTGGCGCTCCGGCAGCCAGCACGGGTACCGGCGCTGCTCCAGCCGCTCGCGCCCCGCGCCCAAGTGGTCCGCGCAGTAGTGGCGGTGGTGCATCCACCGGTACGCCACCAGCCAAGCGCAACGGCCCTCGTAACGGTGCTCCACGCGATGGTCAGGCTCGCCGTGACGAGAACCCGCGCAACCGCCGTCCGGCACGCGATGACTCGGCCCGTCAGGAACCGGCAGTTCGCGGTCCTCGCGACAGCCAGAGCCAGCCGCAACCGAAGATCATGCACAAAGAGTCGAAAAGCGACCGGTTCCCGTCCGCTGAACAACTCGATCAGTTGCCAACCCGCCCACGCGGTGAAAAACCAGCCCTGCTGACCCGCAACCGCGAAGGTTAAGCAAGGCCGGAACAAAAAACGCCCCGACTGGTTCGGGGCGTTTTTGTGTGTGAAACCCTGTTGAAGCCGATCCTTGTGGGAGCGAATTCATTGGCGAAGAGGCCAGTACATCCAATGCATATTCGTCGTTTGAGACGCCGCCTTCGCGAATGAATTCGCTCCCACAGTCAATCGTTGTATTTCAGACAAAAAAACGCCGACCCTGAGGTCGGCGTTTTTGATCAACCGGAAAGCTTACTTGGCTTGAACGCCTTCGAAGCTGATTTCCAGGTCCAGAGTTTGCGAGGTAGGACCTGGGCCTTTGATGCCGAAGTCATTCAGGTTAAGCGTCGAAGTACCGTTGAAACCGGCACGGTAGCCGCCCCATGGATCCTTGCCTTCGCCGTTGAAAGTCGCCTTGATCACGATCGGCTTGGTCACGCCGTGCAGGGTCAGGTCGCCAGTCACGTCAGCAGTTTTTGCGCCGGTAGACTTGACCGCGGTAGAGACGAACTTGGCTTCAGGAAACTTGGCAACGTCCAGGAAGTCCTTGCTGCTGATGTGCTTGTCGCGCTCAGCGTGGTTGGTGAACAGGCTGGCGGTTTTCAGCTCAACGTCGATTTTGCTGGCTTCAGGCTTGGCAGCGTCAAAACTGAACTTGCCGCTCCAGTCCTTGAACGTACCGTGGATGAAGCTGTAGCCCAGGTGGCTGATCTTGAAGTCAACGAAAGCGTGCTGGCCTTCTTTGTCGATCACGTAATCAGCGGCCATCGCCTGACCGGCAGACAACAGTGCAGTACCAAGAGCCAGTGCGGCGAGAGTCTTCTTCAACATGCTTTTATTCCCGTTTTGGTTGAACAATTAAGCGCGACCCAGCATACGCTTGAGGGTCACATCGCGATCAATGAAGTGGTGTTTCAGTGCAGCGAGACCATGCAGCCCTGCGAAGACCACCAGTACCCAAGCCAGGTACAAGTGAATCCAGCCAGCGGTTTCGGCCTGATCAGGCAAACCGCTGAACAGCGCAGGTATTTCAAACAGGCCAAATACCGGGATCCCCACGCCGTCGGCGGTGGAAATGAGGTAACCGGCGAACATCACAGCAAACAGACCGACATAAAGAAACATATGCCCAACGTGCGCGCCGATTCGCGTCCACTTGCCATAGCTGGCGAGAGACGGCGGCGGCGGGCTGAGCAGGCGCCAGACAATGCGGAACAACATAAAGGCGAATAACGTGATGCCAATGCTTTTGTGCAGATCGGGCCCGGCCTTACGCCACGTGTCGTAATAATCCAGACCTACCATCCACAGCCCTAGCGCGAACAAACCAAACACTGCAACAGCAACGCCCCAGTGCAGCACCATGCTGACCAGACCGTAGCGAGAGGATGAGTTGCGTAACTGCATTGCCATTACCCTGTAGGAGTTGATGCCAGACTAGCTTTTTATCTATCGAATGAAAGCGCAAAATTTCGCTTTGAAGTATCGAATAATACGATTGTTACGTTTTTCATCAGCTCCATCGCCGCGTCCGCATTCAATGCTGACTGTCATTGATAGACGAAAAAGCGATAACCCGCGTATTACTCAAGCCCAGCATCGCGAGAATTGCTTCGTAACAAAACCTTGCCATGACCATCGGCCTTTCAACTGCGATGAGCGGCACTTCGCCCTAAATCCTCGGCCGATGCACTACCTGCTTGACCTCCCGTCAAAGAAGGCTAAAAACCCTCAAAAGGTCAAATTAATGACTAAAACCATGTTCATTAAAATGACACCACCCAATGAATTCGCAATGAGTGACGTTATTCCGACAGATGGAAGCATTAGGCCATTGTTACCGACCTGAATAAGCCTCAGCATCTCCCACAGGCCTACAAGGGATGAGCCTGTGCCTCTCTTGCACCAAGCCCAAATCAATCACTGCAACCCGTCTTCAGACAGTAACGAGTACCGGAGCAGGACTTTTAGATCGCATCGATCAATGGAGCAACACCGCGATGATGACTGTTTATTTTGTCGTTATGACAATGTGCAGTGGTATGGAAGGCTGTGTGGAGGAGCGAAAGGCAGGAGACGCCTACGCATCCCGGGAAGAATGCATGACCAAGGTGAGTGCTATCACGCGACGTAAAGGCGTGAAGTACAAGTGCAGAAGCGAGCCGCAGTGGGTTCTCAAAGAAGATCGGCGTGTTGAAGGCGCCAAGAGCTTCGCGACGACGGGCGCAAAATAAGCGGTTTCCAGATTTTTGTAGGCATTGCCTCCTCCCGCCAACACCGACCCGTAGGAGCGCTTGCCGCGATCGCGTGAGCACAGGCGATATATTCATCGACTGAAAACCCAATCGCGGGCAAGCGCGCTCCTACAGGTATCCGTTTTCTGCAAGACAGTGCAAAGTCAGGGAGAAGGGGCATTTCTTTCAGAAGTTGAGTTTGCCGGTAACAAACCTAAAAATAGCAAAACGAAAAAGGGCGCGATCTCAAGATCGCGCCCTTTTTTGTTTACTACTTCAGTCCGATCAGTTTTTAGCCTCAGCAGCAGCTTTGGCCTTCGCCTTGGCAGCAGCTGCTTTCTTGTCAGCTTCAATCTGAGCCGGGGTTTTGGCAGGAGCTTTTTTCGCAGGCTCCTTGGTCTGAGTTTTCTTGGCAGGCTCAGCCTTTTTCACCGGTGCCTTTTTAGCGGATTCTACCTTGGCAGGCTCAGCTTTGACCGGAGCAACGACAGGCGCAACCACCGGAGCTACAGCCTCAGGAGCGGGAGCAGGTGCTGGCTCAGGAGCTTTCTCGACGGGCTTGGCGACAGGCTCTTCAGCACAGCCGAACCAGCACGAGAAGAAGCCACCTTTCTCTTTAGCTTTGGCCGCATCAGCCGCTTTGGCTGGCTCAGGCTTTTTGGCTTCAGCCTTGTCAGACGAACCGCCAAACATATTACTGAAGAAACCACCTTCGTCCTTCTTCACTGCAGGTGCTGGCGCAGGGACGATTTTCACAGGTTCAAACGACTTGCCAGCGGCCAGATCCTGGACCTGACTGGCGGCACGCTGGCCTGTGCGCAACGCGCCTTCAACCGTGCCAGGGTACAACGTATCAGTGTGCTCACCGGCAAAGGCTACGCGCTGAATCGGCTTTTCCCACACACGCCAGAACTTGCTGATCTGCCCCGGTCCGAATGCCAGATAGGAACCACCAGTGGACGGGTCGACGCTGTAACGACGGATCTCGTAGCCGGTGTAAGCGCCGCGAGCCTGTGGGTAGAACGTGTGCAGGCGAATCAGTACCTGATCTACCAATTGCTTGTCGCCAAAGGCCTGCATGATCCGCGCGTTATCGCCGGACAGGTTGATCACCACATTGGCGCCGCCCTTGGTTGCTGGCTCGATCCACAGCATGCCCAGACCGGTGTTGCTGAAGATCTCGCCAGACATGCGAGCCTTGCTTTCCCACACAGGCGTCTTGAACTTGAGCATGATCTGGTCGCGCCAACCGTAGTTGGTGCTCTTGATCGCCGCCATGTGCTGGGCATCCAGCGCAGGCGTCATCTGAATCTTGCTCAATGCGCGAAGCGGCACGGCCAGCACCACATAATCAGCACTGTAACCGACTGCGCCCGCCTTGACCGTTACGCCGTCCTTATCCTGAACGATGGCGGAAACCGGTGAGTTGGTCTTGATGGTTTTGATTTGCTTGGCGAACGCTTCAGCCAGTACCGCGCTGCCACCTGGCAGACGCGCTGCACGGCGATCACGGTCGTCAACGTTGCGATAAACCCGGGATTGCTGTGCGAAATACAGCAGCGACAAGCGCGACGGCTCGTCATAGCGGGTACGAATTTCCTGATTGATCAACTGGCGAGCGGTGGCTGGCAGGGTCAGACGATCCAGCCAGTTCGCCACGTTGATCTGATCCAGTGCAAACAGCGTGCTGTTGGCCGCCGGGTTTTCCGGGTTGTCGATGGAGCGCGCCAGATTGTCCAGGGTTTCCTCGTAGCGCTTGATCGCATCGGCGGTCGCCGGTTGCTTGAGCGCCAGATCGGCCTTGCTGAAATAAACGCCATCAATCAGGTAGCCCGGCGTGCGGACAAACTCTGGCGCAGGCACCGTGGCCAGCTTGAAGCGCTCCAGATACTGGTTCAACGCAGGCTGAGCCTTGGTATTGCCAATCCATTCGCTAGTAGCCAGACCGGAGCGGCCGCCCAGCGCTGGTTTGGCTTCCAGCAGCGTGACCTGCCAGCCTTTGGCTTGCAACTCGTATGCGGCTGTCAGGCCTGCAAGCCCGCCGCCAACCACGATCGCAGTCTTTTGTTTTTCATTAGCGAGCGCCGAAACGCTGACCAGCCCAACTAAAACGAGCGCACAGGCGCGCAGCCAACCAGAAAGCATTCAGCAGACTCCGAAAAAAGCAGGGGAGGTTTCGGTAAATGACGCTCGATACGTCACAGAGGCGCGAAGGATACGCCAGCCGCAGCAGGGCTACCAGTGATGTCCATCGGGCGCCTGTCAAACATAAAAAAACTATCTGAATGAATGGTTTTTTCTGTAGGAGCGCGCTTGCCCGCGATGGCGACAGTTCAGGCAATACGTTTTTTGCTGACACACCGCATCGCGGGCAAGCGCGCTCCTACGGGATCTGTGTTTTCTGCACGAAAGCGTTCGCATCCAAAACCAATTGGCACTAAAGGTTGTCCCGTAGCCGGGCATTGCATAGGCTTGCGCGATTGCTCGTCCTCGCACCATGCGAGTCGCTATCCGGAGAAAACCAATGGGCCTGAATGATCAGTGGATGCAGCGCGACCTCAAGGTTTTGTGGCACCCCTGCACCCAGATGAAAGACCACGAAAGCCTGCCGCTGATTCCGATCAAGCGTGGTGAGGGTGTGTGGCTGGAGGACTTCGAAGGCAAACGCTATCTGGACGCCGTCAGTTCCTGGTGGGTCAATGTGTTTGGCCACGCCAACCCGCGAATCAATCAACGCATCAAGGATCAGGTCGACCAACTGGAACATGTGATCCTTGCCGGTTTCAGCCACCAGCCGGTGATTGAACTGTCCGAGCGGCTGGTCAAACTGACGCCTGATGGTCTGACCCGCTGCTTCTATGCCGACAACGGTTCGTCCTGCATCGAAGTCGCGCTGAAAATGAGCTTTCACTATTGGCTCAACCGCGGCCAGCCGGACAAGAAGCGCTTTGTCACCCTCACCAATAGCTACCACGGCGAAACCATGGCCGCGATGTCGGTTGGCGACGTGCCGTTGTTTACCGAAACCTATAAAGCGCTGCTGATGGACACCATCAAGGTGCCAAGCCCGGATTGCTACCACCGCCCCGAAGGCATGAGTTGGGAAGAACACTCGCGCAATATGTTCGCTGCAATGGAACATGCCCTGGCCGAAAACCACGACACGGTGGCCGCCGTCATCGTAGAGCCATTGATTCAGGGCGCGGGCGGTATGCGCATGTATCACCCGGTGTACCTCAAGCTGCTGCGTGAGGCCTGTGACCGCTACGGCGTGCATTTGATCCACGACGAGATTGCCGTAGGTTTCGGCCGCACCGGAACCATGTTTGCCTGCGAGCAAGCCGGTATTCGCCCGGACTTCCTGTGTCTGTCCAAGGCGCTCACCGGCGGATATCTGCCACTGGCGGCCGTGCTGACAACCGACGACGTGTACGACGCGTTTTACGACGACTACCCGACGCTTCGCGCCTTTCTGCATTCGCACAGCTACACCGGCAACCCGTTGGCGTGTGCAGCGGCATTGGCGACACTGGATATTTTCGAGCAAGACAACGTCATCGAAAATAACAAAGCCCTGGCCCAGCGTATGGCCACCGCCACCGCGCATCTGGTGGATCATCCGCATGTGGCTGAAGTGCGTCAGACCGGCATGGCGCTGGCCATCGAGATGGTTCAGGACAAAGCCACCAAAACAGCCTACCCGTGGCAGGAACGCCGTGGACTGCAGGTGTTCCAGCATGCACTGGAGCGCGGCGCGCTATTGCGTCCGCTGGGCAGCGTGGTTTACTTCCTGCCACCGTATGTGATCACGCCCGAGCAGATCGACTTCCTCGCCGAAGTCGCAACTGAAGGCATCGACATCGCGACGCGTAAAAGCATCAGCGTTGCCGTTAGAGAGAATTTCCACCCGGATTTTCGTGATCCGGGCTAAAACCCAATCAATGATTTGAAACGCGTTCCCCCTGTGGGAGCGAGGCTTGCCCGCGATAAGGCTGCACGCGGTTCACTTTAGATCGCATTTAGCCTTATCGCGGGCAAGCCTCGCTCCCACAAAGGGTCTGCGATTTACCAAAATTTCAGAGACCCACCATGAGACTGTCCCGCTTCTTCATCGACGCCACCCTGAGCCTCGGTGAACACGAACTGCCTGAAGCCCAGGCGCATTACATCGGCCGCGTGCTGCGGATGGCCGAAGGCGATGCACTGCAAGTGTTTGATGGCTCAGGCCAGGAGTTTCGCGGCACCTTGCTGGAAGTCGGCAAGAAGCGCGTGCGCGTCAAGCTCGACGAAACCTTCCCCGGGCAAACCGAATCGCCGTTGCGTATCCACCTTGGCCAGGGTTTGTCCCGTGGCGAGCGCATGGACTGGGCGATTCAGAAAGCAACCGAACTGGGCGTTACAGAGATCACCCCGATTGTCAGCGAGCGCTGTGAAGTGCGCCTCAAGGACGAACGCGCCGAGAAGCGTCAGGCTCATTGGCAGCAAATCGCGATCAGCGCCTGCGAGCAATGTGGTCGCTCGGTGGTGCCGGTGATTCACCCGCCTATGCCTTTGGCTGAATGGCTCAAGCGCAGCGATGCCGAACTCAAGCTGGTGCTGCATCCGGTTGCAGAGCCGCTGACCAGCCACAGCAAACCCACCACCCTTGCTTTCCTGATCGGCCCTGAAGGCGGTTTGAACGACGCCGAAGTCGACCAGGCTCAGGACGCTGGCTTCCACGCCGCCCGCCTCGGCCCTCGCGTGCTGCGCACCGAAACCGCACCTGTTGTTGCTCTGAGCGTGGCGCAGCAGTTGTGGGGGGATTTTTAATCTCATCGCGCCGCAATACTGGACCTGTAGGAGCGCGCTTGCCCGCGATGATGCCGGCACATCCAACGTTGATGGTGCCTGACACAAAGCCATCGCGGGCAAGCGCGCTCCTACAAGCTCCTCGCTACAGGTAAGGCAACTCAGTCTTTCTGCGTCGGGCCTTGGCCGGTTCCGGCCTTGCGCAGGGCAAGAACTGTCCGCGTCCCTTCTCGCCCAGCGCTGTGCCATCCCACACCACTTCGCCCCGTGAAAGGGTCAACGCAGGCCAGGCCGTCAAGCGCATACCCGCGTATGGCGTGTAATCCACGCGATGGTGCAAGCGGTCGTTGTGCAACTCGAAATCCAGCCCTTCGTCCCAGATCACCAGATCCGCATCGGCGCCAATCGCGATACTGCCTTTGCGCGGATACAAGCCATAAAGCCGTGCGGCATTGGTCGAAGTCAGCGCGACAAATTCCTGCGCAGTAATGCGCCCGGTGCAGGCGCCTTCCGACCAGAGCAACGCCATGCGCGTTTCAATGCCGGGGATGCCGTTGGCCACTTCCGAAAAGGGCGCATGTTCGCCATGAGCGCGTTTACCGTCCGGACCTTCGTAACGAAACGGCGCGTGGTCCGAGGAGAACACCTCAAACGAGCCATTTTGCAGGCCGTCCCAGATGACCTGCTGGTTCGCAGCGTCTCTCGGTGGCGGGCTGCAAATGCATTTGGCGCCCTCAAAACTGTCATCGCAGCCCAGCGAGTCGGCGGTCAGAAACAGGTATTGCGGACAGGTTTCGCCATACACCTTCAAGCCGTGGTCCTGCGCCCAGCGAATCTGCTCGATGGCTTCGCGCCCCGATACATGCACGATCAGGATGGGCACATCCACCAGTTCAGCCAGCGCGATGGCGCGATGAGTCGCTTCGCGCTCTACCAACATGGGACGCGACGTTGCGTGATAGCGCGGAGCGCTTAATCCCGCCGCCAATAGGCGCTCGGTCAGCCAGGCAATACAGTCACTGTTTTCAGCGTGCAGCATGACCACCGCACCTTGTGCTCGTGCGACAGACAACGTCTCCAGGATCTGCCGGTCGTCCAGTTTCAGCGCGTCGTAGGTCATGTAGATCTTGAACGAGGTGTAACCCTCGGCGATCAGTTCAGGCAGCTCGCGACTCAACACGTCTTCTGTAGGATCTGTCACGATCAAGTGGAAAGCGTAATCGATCAACGCCTTGCCATCCGCTCGCTGGTGATAATCATCGACAGCGGCACGCAGACTTTGCCCTTTCTGCTGACAGGCGAACGGGATCACCGTCGTCGTGCCGCCGCAGGCTGCGGAGCGGGTCCCGCTTTCGAAATCGTCCGCCATCACCGAACCGTCGCCGGTGGGCTGATCCAGATGCACATGACTGTCGATGCCGCCGGGCGTCACCGAGCGACCGGCTGCATCGATTTCACGAGTAGCGCCTTCCAGCCCCAGACCCAGCGCGACGATCAGCCCGTCGCGAACGCCAATATCACTGACAAAACTGTCCGCCGCCGTGATGACTTTGGCGTTGCGAATGACTAAATCAAAAGCCTGCATGGCGCGGTGCTCCTCAAAGTGGGTTTAGCCGCGGCTCATCCAGGCTTTGGCAATCTGCTCGCGGGTCGCGAACCAGACGCCTTCGTGGCCCTGGGCATATTCGATGAAACGCTTTATCGCCCGCACGCGTCCCGGACGACCAACCATGCGCGGGTGCAAGCCCACCGACATCATGCGCAAGCCATCAGCAGACTCTTCATAGAGCACCTCAAAGCTTTCCTTCATGTATTCGAAAAAGTCCGACGCCTGAGACAGGCCGGGCGAGTTCCAGTAACGGAAGTCATTCACGTCGCTGGTGTACGGCACCACCAGATGCTGTTTGCCTTCAACGTCGACGTAGTACGGCACGTCGTCGTTATAGGCGTCGGAGTCGTACAGAAAACCACCCTCTTCGGCCACCAGACGCCGGGTCCGCACGCTTGCGCCGTAGCGGCAATACCAGCCGACCGGGCGCTTGCCGCAGGTGCGTTCGAATGATTCCACGGCGAGACGAATGTGCTCTCGCTCCTCCTCTTCGGTCAGGCGGAAAACCTCTTCCCATCGATAGCCGTGACTGCAGACTTCATGACCCAGCGCAACGGCCGCCTTGGCGACGTCCGGGTTCTGCTCAAACGCTACCGCGCAGGCGTGGAAGGTCGATGGCACACCGGCTTTTTCGAGGATCTCCAGAATCCGCCAGATACCCACCCGCGAGCCGTATTCATACATCGACTCCATCGCCAGATTGCGCACGCCATCAGGGAATTGATAGCTGCCCCATTCGGTCATGCTTTCCTGATCGGGATCGCCCATTGCCAGCGAACGCTCGGAGCCTTCCTCATAATTGATGACCAGACTGATTGCCAACCGCGCACCATTAGGCCAGGTGCCTTGAGGACGGTTTTGGCCATAGCCGACCAGATCGCGAAGGGGTGTAGCCATAAGAGCAATCTCCTGCACAGGCGCAGATGGTTGGGTTCAAGCAGACCGCCAAAACTCGGCTCAGCAGTCGATGTTTTTCAAAGCATCATGATCAGGGCCGCTCAGCGACTGACCGTCGCGAAACGCCAGACCCATCGCCAGGGTCTGGGCCACGCAGAACGCCGCCGTGAGTGAGCGAAAGCCCAGTAATTCCGCATCGTTGACTTCAATGATGACCGCCGCGTGCTGGCCGATCGGGCTGAGCAGGCTGTCGGTAATCGCCACAATAGGTGTGCCTGCTGCAACCGCCTGCTGGCAGGCTTCGATGGTTTCCGTTGCATAAGGCGGGAAGCTCACGGCGACCAGAATGTCATCGCTGTGCAGCGCGCCCACTTGCTCGCGCAATGAACCGCCAAGGCCACTGATGTGCACGGCACGACGGCCGACGCGACTCAGCGCATAGCTCAGGTAACTGGCCATCGGGAATGATCGACGCATGCCCACCACGAACGTGGTGCGCGCCCGTTGCAAAAGAGTGATTGCCTGTTCCAGCGCTTCGACCTGCTGCCCCTCGGCCAGATGCTCCAGAGACACGATGTTAGCCCGGCTGAACGCGGTCAGAATGGCGCCGACATCGGTCGGGTCTTCCAGTAGTTCTTCACCCTGATAGTGACGAATGCGCTCACTGAAGCTCGACGAACCCGCCTGCTGCAACGGTGCCTTGAACAATCGCTGCAAGTCGCTGAAGCCGTTGAACCCCAGCGCCTTGGCCAGCCGAATAAAAGCCGATGAAGCAATACCGGAGCGCTCCGCCAGCGCAGCCACCGTGTTGAGCGCCACGTCATGGGGATGCTCGGTGAGGTAGCACGCCGCATCTCGCATACGCGCGGTCAAACGATCCTGCTGCTCGACGATAGCCGCACGTAACTCGGCAAGGGTTTGAGGCACTGCTGACATGAAAGGTCGCTCGTAAAAATCAGGATGGACGCAGGTCGTTGATCGCCTCGGCCAGATGCCGGACCAGACGCTGCATTTCGTCGACCGTGTTGTAGTGCGCAATCGAGACACGTACCACACCGCCGAACCGGGCCAGGCCCAACTGTTCGATCAAGTGTCGCGCGTAGAAGTCACCGAAGCGAATCCCGATCCTGTGTTCGTCAATGCGCCGCACGATGGCTTCCGATTCCACACCCTCCACCACGAAACTGATGGTCGGCACCCGATCGCCAGAGGTGACACGCGACTTGCCGATAATGCGAACACCCTCGGTTTCGCGCAGAAATGACAACAGGGTTTCGGCGAGCAAATCTTCCTGCACTTCGAACGCATCAAACGCTGCCTGCATGATCTGGCGCGGGCTGCCGCTGGCCCCCAGGCGCTGGCCTATATCCAGCAGGTATTCGTTGATGCCCATGCAGCCGTAAGACAACTCGTAGTTGAGGTTGCCCGGTTGCAGCTTGTAAGGGATCACGTCCTGACCAATGAAAAAGTGATTGAGGCTCGGCAGCTCCAGCAGCGCCTCACGATGCCCCCAAAGAACCGCGAAGTGCGGGCCGAACACCTTGTAGAAACTGAACACGTAATAATCGGCACCGCTGGCCTGCACATCTACCAGACGATGGGGCGCATAAGCCACGGCATCGACGCACAGCTTGCCGCCCACGGCGTGCACACGACGGGCGACTTCGGCCACCGGGTTGACGCTGCCCAGAATGTTCGACGCATGGGTCATGGCCACATAGCGGGTACGCGAGCCAAGCAGTGCATCCAGATCGTCGAGCTCCAGTTCCAGAGTTTGCGGATCGACTGACCACACTCGCAGCGTCGCGCCACGCTCCTCGCACAACCGCTGCCACGGGCCGATATTGGCTTCGTGATCGCTGTGGGTGACGATGATTTCATCGCCGCTGTTGATCGAAGGCGCAACAGCGCGGCAGAGGATTTGCAGCAGGTGCGTGGTCGAGCCGCCCATCACGCATTCTTCGGCGTGATACGCGTTGATCAGTTGCGCCACGGACTCCCGGGCTTGCAGCACCAGCGCACCGGCTGAAGCCGATCCGTTGTAGGACGCGCCCAATTGCACGCTGTTGTGAATCAGGTAGTCGCGGACCCGGTCAGCCACGCGCCCGAGCACCGCCGAACCACCGGCGTTGTCCAGATAGGCAAAACCGTCAGCCAGCATGGGGAACTGGCGGCGAACATAATCGATATCGAGGGCGTTCAATTGGGCAGTCTCCAAAAGGAATCAGTGGTGCAGGATGGCCTGCAAAAAGGCCTGTGTTCGCGGTTCCTGAGGCGCCGTGAAAAAGGCTTCGGGCTTGTTCTGTTCGATGATCCGGCCGCTTTCCATAAAGATCACCCGGTCGGCGACTTTACGGGCGAAGCCCATCTCATGGGTGACCACGACCATGGTCACGCCTGAGCGCGCCAGGTTCTGCATGACGTCGAGCACCTCACCCACCATCTCCGGGTCCAGCGCAGAAGTCGGCTCGTCGAACAGAATCACCCGTGGCTCCATGGCCATGGTTCTGGCAATAGCGACGCGTTGTTGCTGACCACCGGAAAGCTGGCCGGGGTATTTGTCGGCGTGTGCGCTCATGCCGACTTTTTCCAGCAATACCCGCGCTCGATCCTGCGCATCACGGCGCGATAAACCACGCACCCGCACCGGAGCCAGCGCCACATTGGCCAGCACCGTCATGTGCGGATACAGATTGAAATTCTGAAAGACCATGCCGACTTCACAGCGAATACCTGCCAGTTTAGGTCCGGTTTCGACCCGTTGATCTGCTACCCGGATCTCGCCTTCCTGGTACTCCTCCAGCAGATTGATGCAGCGAATCAGCGTGGATTTTCCTGAGCCTGACGGCCCGAGGATCACCACCACTTCGCCCTGCTCGACTGACAGGTTGATATCCGCCAGGGCCTGAAACCTGCCATAGAACTTGGCAACACCCTCAATCTGGATGACTGCGCTCATCAGCTCTTCCTCCCGGCGCTGTTGCGCCGCTCAACCCAACTGACCAGTTGCACCAGGGGCAGTAACAGCAACAGATACATGATTGCGGCGCCCACCAGCGGCGTGGGGTTGGCAGAGAGTGCCTGCGCCTGAGTCGCCTGCTTGAGCAGATCCGGCATGGCGACCACCGAAGCGAGTACCGTGTCCTTCATGACGTTGATGCAGTTACTGGTCATGGGCGGCAAAACAATGCGCATGGCCTGAGGCAGGATCACGTCGCGCATCGTGTTGAAGAAGCTCATGCCCTGCGACGCCGCTGCTTCGAACTGGCCACGCGGGATGGCTTCGATACCGGAGCGAAAAATCTCTGCCGAGTATGCGCAAGACACCAGCGATAGCGCTGCCACCGCTGCGGCGAACGAGGAAAGACGAATTCCCACAAACGGCAGTGCGTAATAAATCAGCACCAAAAACACCAACAGCGGGATAGAGCGCATCACATCGATGTAAATTCGCGCCAGCAACCGGATCGGTGCATAGCCGTACAGACGTAGCATGGCCAGCAGCAAACCGCCCACCAGACCAAGAATGATGCTGACCACGCCAAGCAACACCGTCACCCCGAGGCCCCGCAGCATCTGCGGCAGTGCGTCGACAAACACACCCCAGTTGAAGAAAGTCTGGACCAGCTCCATCAGGACTCCTTGGTGACAGCGCCGGGCGCCGGGTTTGAACAGTCAGAGGTAATTAGCCGCGCTTATTTGAGTACGTCGACAACCTTGACGGTGCTGGACTCTGGATCGGCGTCAGCGCCAAACCACTTCTTGTGCAAGCCTGCGATCACGCCTTCTTTTTTCATGGCGGTGATGATGTCGTTGACCTGAGTCGCAGACGCCCAGCCTTTAGCGTGCATCAGCGAGTACTTCTCGCCGGTGGGAATACGGGCGACCACCCGGTATTGCGGCTTGTCCTTGATGTAATAGAGCACGGCCGGAATATCGCTGATGTAGCCGTCCATACGCCCGGAAGCAAGGTCGAGCATCGCCGGTGAAAGCCCTTCGTAGCGGGACACATCGCCAAACTTGTACTCGGCCTGATGCGCCGTTACCCACATGTCACCCGTAGAACCGGTGTCGACGCCGACCACTTTGCCCTGCATGCCTTTCAGGCCATCAATGCCAGATTTGGTCAGCACCGACAGTGACTGATCGCTGTCGTAATAAGGCTGAGCGAAGCCCACTGATTCAAGACGTTTAGGGGTGATCGTGATCGACGAAATAGCGATGTCTGCACGCTTGGACTGCACGGCACTGAACAGGCCGTTGAACGGAATATTCACAAACTCGACTGTCTTGCCGGCCCGCTTGGCGACTTCTTTGACCACATCGACTTCAAAGCCGACGATCTCGCCCTTGGCGTCCTGAAACTCCCAGGGCACGTTGCCCACGTTGGCCCCTACCGTCCAGTCCGCCGCCCAGGTAGAAGCCGAAAACGCAGTGGCCACCGCCATACTCAAGAGTACTTTCACGTTCATCTTTTGCTCCCGGTCTCAGTCGTTGCAAGAAGTCGCCAGCAGGCGGGTCGAGGAACAGACTAGGAGCAAGAATCAAATAATTCAACAGTTTTAGATAATGAATTAAATGCTTCAATGCAGTGCAAAAGCCTGCCGATTTGGTGCGCCCGCACGGGGCGGCGCGCTACGGCGAGGGTTGGTGGGAAATCGTTTGATGGGGTGCGAAGGCGTGCACTGATGCGGGGCGTAGATTCACAACCTGACCGACATCCATTGCACCGCGCCGTCTCACAGCAAGCTCCTACAGGTCCCTGTTTGCTGTGCGACAGCGTGGTATCAAGAACAACGGGGTAAACCCATAGAGATGTACATCTCAGTGGTTTGCAGTGCCGTCAACTACTCACAACACATAAAAACAAATCGCCACAAAGTGCAGCAGACTCCCGGCGATCACGAACAAATGCCAGATCCCGTGCCAGTGGCGAAAACGGGTGTCGTAAGCGAAGAAGATAATGCCGATGGTGTACAGCGCGCCGCCAGCTGCCAGCCAGGTAAAGCCTGCCGTGCCCAGTGCAGCGATCAGGGGTTTGACGGCCACGAGCACAATCCAGCCCATGACCGCGTAGATCACGATGGACATGATCCGGGCTTCGGAGCGGGGTTTGATTTCCTGCAGGATGCCGATCACCGCCAGGCCCCAGACCACGCCGAATAACGTCCAGCCCCAGGGGCCGCGCAAGGTCACCAGACAGAACGGGGTGTAGCTGCCTGCGATCAACAGGTAGATCGAAAAGTGATCAACCTTCTGCATGATCGTTTTCGCCCGTCCGCGCACGCTATGGTAAACGGTCGATGCGCTGTACAACGACACCAGCGTTACGCCGTAGATCGCGACGCTGACTATCTTCCAGATATCACCCTGAAGGCTGGCAATCGCCAGCAACCAGATGGCTCCGATCAAAGCCAGCACTGCACCGACCAGGTGGGACCAGGCGTTGAATTTTTCTCCGTAATACATCCGCACACTACCTCATCGTTCTGAACTGCAGCGCAAGGCTCTAGCTTAGGGACGTAAAGCGCAAGCCGTGCGTTAGCCAAACAGTTTTTTATTACAGCCAGTGGCTATCTAAATGTGCACAATCGGGGCACTCAAACAAGAAGCCTCACGACATGCAAATCGACGATGAGTTGACCCTGAAAAAACTGGAAATATTCCTGGCGTTCATGCGCACCGGCAACCTGACCAAAGCGGCCGCGGACCTGAACACCAGTAACGTCAGCGTGCACCGCGCCATTCATTCACTGGAAAGCGCCCTGCGCTGCCCGCTATTCAAGCATGAAGGCCGTAACCTGACGCCGCTGGAAAGCGCCTATGTGCTGGAAGAGCGAGCCCATAAACTGATTCAGGACGTGCTCGCCACGGTTGAGCTGACACGTCAGGCCGCCGGATTTTCCGCCGCGCGCTTCAAGCTCGGTTCCCTGTATTCGCTGACGGTAAAGACCGTTCCGCAGTTGATCATGGGTCTGAAAATCCGCCGTAGCGAGCTCAACATCGACTTGATCATGGGCTCTAACATCGACCTGTTCTACAAGCTCAAGAACATGGAAGTCGACGCGATTCTGGTGTCACTGGACGAGAGCGTCAACGACCCGGACTGCGAACATCTGCCGCTGTTTTCCGACGACATCTTTCTCGCCGTCCCCGCCGACTCACCGTTTTCACAACACAGCGAAGTAGACCTGAGCGACCTGCGCGAGGCGACGTTCATCACCCTGACTCAAGGCTTCGCCACACATCGTGATGGCATCCGGGTTTTTCAGCAGGCAGGGTTTGAACCGAAGGTAGCGATGCAGGTGAACGACATCTTCACCTTGCTGAGCATGGTCAGCTCAGGCGTGGGGTATGCGCTGTTGCCGGGGCGTATCGCAGCGGTTTACGAGAACCGGGTGAAGCTGATACCGCTGCAGCAGCGCTATCGCATGCAACAGCACATCGGCATGGTGTTTCTGAAATCGAAGGAGCGCGACCCGAATCTGTTGGCGTTGATAGCCGAGGGACGGATGTATTCAAGCCGCCATACGAACCTGTAGGAGGCAACTTGTTGGCGAGACATTAGGCCTGCACAAACGGGGATACCGCCTCGCGAACAAGTTCGCTCCTACCAAGCATTTCACAGCACAAACAAAAACGGCCGCGATCATTACTGATCGCGGCCGTTTTGTTTTCAGCGGGTCAATCGGTCAATTCAACACAGCCTTGCCAGCCCTTTCGCCCTTGCGACGACGGGAAACCAGGACGCCGGTGGCAATCACCAGAATACTCAGCAAGCCCGTCGCGATGATCTCCACGCGATGTGACTCCTGAACCAGCATGATGCCCAGCACGCCGATGATGAACACGATCACCAACCAGGTCAGGTACGGGAACAGCCACATGCGGAACGACAGGGTTTCACCTGCAGCAATGCTCTTCTGGCGCATGCGCAGTTGGGAAACCGCGATCACCAGGTACACCAACAGCGCGATTGCGCCGGAGCTGGCGAGCAGGAACTCGAATACGGCAGCCGGAGCCACGTAGTTGGCGAACACCGTCAGGAACGCGGCCGCAGTAGACAGAATGACCGCCCAGTAAGGCGTACCGCTTTTACTGGTACGGGTCGATACCGCCGGGGCATCGCCGCGCTTACCCAACGAGAACAGCATGCGCGAAGCGGTGTACAGCGCCGAGTTCAGGCAACTGGTCACTGCAATCAGCACCACGATATCCACAATCAATTTGGCGTTTGGAATGCCCATCATGTCCAGCACGGTCTGATAGGAGCCCACTTCAGCCAGACGCGGGTCATTCCACGGTACCAGCGAGACCACGATAAAGATCGACACCAGATAGAACAGGCAGATCCGCCAGATCACCGAGTTGGTGGCCTTGGTGATCTGCTTTTCCGGATTCTTCGATTCCGCCGCAGCGATGGTGACGATTTCTGTGCCCATGAACGAGAACATGGTGGTCAGCATCGCAGCCAGCACAGCGCCCATGCCATTAGGCAAAAAGCCCTGGGTATCGAACAGATGGCTGACACCGCTCACCTGGCTGTTGGGCAGCAGGCCAAAAATAGCCGCGACACCCAGTACTACAAAGCCGATGATTGCCAGCACTTTGATCAAGGCGAACCAGAACTCGAACTCGCCGTAGTTCTTTACGCTGAACAGGTTGGTCACAGTGAGCAGCAAGGTGATCACCAGCGTGAATACCCAGATGGCAATGTTCGGGAACCACGCGTGAAGGATAGTAGCGGCGGCGTTGGCCTCCAGTGGAATCACCAGGACCCAGAACCACCAGTACAGCCAGCCGATGGTAAAACCGGCCCAATGCCCGATCGCGCGATCGGCATACGTCGAGAAAGACCCGGTATCCGGTGCCGCAACAGCCATCTCGGCCAGCATGCGCATGACCAGAACCACCAACGTACCGGCAGCGGCGTAAGCCAGCAGTACCGCCGGGCCCGCTTCGGCAATTGCGTGGCCCGAACCCACAAACAGACCGGCACCAATGACACCAGCGATGGACAACATGGTGATGTGCCGAGGTTTGAGCCCCTGATCGAGCTCTGAAGCGTTAGGGATGCTGCTCATTAAAAAACTACCTTTGCGTGCGGAGCGACTGCCCAACCGTCTTCGTAAAAGGAAAGAAACGGGGCGTTTTTTATTCTTTACGCAAATTCTGCGCCAGAATGACTCAAAAACGACGTCGCTTTCGGAAACGTTAGTGCTAGAGCGGTCGGATTAACGGCGAGAAGAATCGTTTCAGCGAGCCAGTGACATGTTTTGTTACCTATGTGCACAGCCTTGAGCGAGAAAAACGCACCAAAAATACACAGAGCGTTTAAGTGCGCACTATCAGAGTGCTCGGCATTGGCATAGAGAAAGAAGCACAAATCAGCAGGACGGCTCAGGCAGTTGATGGCTCTCTTGAGGCCTGCATATGAACATCCGTGGGAGATTCTATGTTCACCTGCAATCCCGTAGGACCGGCTTTAGCCGGGAGGGCGGTATTACTACCGAAGGATATTTAGCGAATGTCCTGACGTCCTCCCGGCTAAAGCCGGTCCTACGGATTAGCGCGGTCTATGTGGGAGCGAATTCATTCGCGAATGCGTTTTGTCAGACGCCGATGCATTTCCTGAAAGACCGCTTCGCGAATAAATTCGCTTCCACAGGGGGCTGGTTTCATAAGGACATCGTGTATTGATGCGCGAGTGCTGACCTCGCCGATACATGGCTTAACAAATGCTTCAGGCCGACAGCGACATTTTGCGGTAACTCATGTCCAACAACAGTCGTCTTCATAGCCGCCCAATAAGTCCCGCAATTGCAACGGAGCAACACCCATGCAGATGTATAAAAAATTCCTGCTGGTCGCAGCCGCCACCCTGGCCCTGACGACCAGCGCTTTTGCGGTGGAGAAGATGAAATTCGGCGTCGAAGGCGCTTATCCACCGTTCAACGGGAAGGATGCCAGCGGGCAGGCAGTGGGCTTTGATGTGGAAATCGGACACGCACTGTGCGCAAAAATGAAAGTCGAGTGCGAAGTGGTCACCACCGAATGGGAAGGCATCATCCCGGCGCTCAATGACAACAAATTCGATTTCCTGATTTCATCCATGTCGATAACCAAAGAACGCGCCGAGCAGGTGGACTTCACCGCGCCGTACTATTCCAGCAAATTGCAGTTTGTGGCGCCGAAAGGCAGCGAACTCAAAACCGACAAGGACTCCATTCGCGATTCGCTGCTGGGCAAGACCATCGGCGCACAGGCATCGACGCTTTCAGCATCGTGGCTGCAGGAAAATCTCAGCATGGATATCACCCTGAAGCTTTATGACACTCAGGAAAGTGCCTTCACGGATCTTGCCGAAGGGCATGTGGACGCGGTTCTCGCCGACAAATACGCCAGCTACGAATGGCTCAAGGGCCAGCCCGGTGCAAGCTTCGAGTTCAAAGGCGATCCTGTTCTGGACAATGACAAGATCGGTATTGCCGTGCGTCTGAACGACCCGCTGCGCGCCCGACTCAATCTGGCGATCAAGGAAATCATCGAAGACGGCACCTACAAGAAGATCAACGACAAGTACTTCCCGTTCAGCATTCTGTGATCCAAAGCGCCTGATAACACTTACGTATTAATATTTTTCTGCGCTCAGACGTCCTTTACGCGTAGACGCCCGATCAGGGCGCTGTTATGAAGAGGGCTGGCTTTCCACAGCCAGCCCTCTTACGCGTTTGAACCCGACAGCTGACCATGGCCAACGACCTCGCTTTGCACGACGAACAGCTTCGCAGTCGATTACGGGCTTTGGACAGCTTCCTGTTCGCCTGGCAGGGATTGTGGCGGCCACGCCCCTTCACACACCTGCAGTTGCCTTGGGAGCATCAGTACCCGGAACTGGCTGACTGGTTGCGCCACCGATCGCTTGACCAGGCCGAAGCAGCCCACAACCACCCGGAGCATCTGGCAGCACCGTTCCCCTTTCCACAGCTGGCAGGTGAGGCACAGGCGCTAAGTCAGGTACACCCGCTGCCCGCCTTTGAGCTTCCCCCTGTTGAGCCGCGCATGAGTGTCGACGTGCCAGGCCGCAAATGGCAGCAGATCGAAGCGTTCGCCAGTTGCCTGAGCTTCGAACACAAACCGGCCCACTGGCTGGACTGGTGTTCGGGCAAAGGCCATCTGGGACGGCGTCTGCTCGAACCCACCCAGGGCCTTACTTGCCTGGAGCGCGACCCGGCTCTGGTCGAAGCAGGAAACCAGCTCAGCGCGCGCTTGAACGTAAACGCCACCCATGTGCAGCAGGACGTAATGGCTGACGATGCATGGCGTCGGCTCCAAGCACATCAAACGCCTGTCGCCCTGCATGCATGCGGGGATCTACACGTGCAGTTGATGCGGCTGGCCAGTCAGGTTGGCTGCAATCAATTGGCAATTGCCCCGTGCTGCTACAACCGCATCGAGACCGAGTACTACCAACCGGTATCAAGTGAAGGACAGGCGTCAGCTCTGAAGCTGTCCCGGGACGATCTCGGCCTGCCTCTGAGCGAAACGGTAACCGCCGGTGCGCGCGTCCGTCGACAGCGCGACCAATCCATGGCTCGTCGCCTATCGTTTGATTTGCTGCAGCGACGGCTGCAAAACAGTCAGGATTACTTGCCTACGCCGTCGCTGCCCAGCGCCTGGCTGGATAAGCCTTTTGCTGACTATTGCCGCGACCTGGCAGCGCTCAAGGGTCTGCCCGCTGTCGGCGAACAACATTGGTCCACCCTCGAAGCTGCGGGCTGGGAGCGCTTGGCTCAAGTGCGAAATCTGGAATTGGTGCGCAACTTGTTCCGCCGTCCACTGGAGCTGTGGCTGGTGCTCGACAAGGCACTTTATCTGCAAGAACACCACTATCGCGTGGACGTAGGGACCTTCTGCGAGAGCCGCATTACGCCTCGTAATTTGCTGATGATTGCGCAGTTGCATTGACGGTAATCAATTGCATAGCCTGTGGATAACTCTGTTGATGAAAAATTGAAAGACGTGCCATTTGCTTAGCAGGCTACTTATCCGAACGGTCAGGTGTTCGACTTTTCGCCTAATAAAAATCTTTTAAAAACATACAGTTGTCTTTAAACGAGAACATTTCCGGAAATTTCATTCCATTTGGTTATTTTGGCCTGCCACTTGTGCATAAAAATTTGAGTACAACGGCCCCAAAAGGCCACCACGCCAGATGATGCAGCCGACCGAGACCCGGTGGGAGCCGGGCTTGCTCGCGATGATGACACCGCCGATTTGAAGTGAATCGCGCCCAGCTTTATCGCGAGCAAGCTCAGCTCCGGCAGGGTTTTGCACCACCTTGAGCCCCCACCGAATTCCTCTGTTGCCCCTCCCCCCCGTGGTCATTAGACTTACGCCTCATTTAAGCGAGAGCAGGGTCGATGTCCACGGTCTTTCCCGAAGATTCTGTCGGTCTAGTCACGCCGCAAACGGCACATTTCAGCGAGCCTCTGGCACTGGCCTGTGGCCGCTCGTTGCCTGCCTACGATCTGATCTATGAAACCTATGGCCAGCTCAACGCCGCGCGCAGCAATGCCGTGTTGATCTGCCATGCCCTTTCCGGTCACCACCACGCGGCAGGCTATAACAGCGTCGATGACCGCAAGCCCGGTTGGTGGGACAGCTGCATCGGTCCCGGCAAGCCTATCGATACCAATCGCTTCTTCGTCGTCAGCCTGAATAATCTGGGCGGCTGCAATGGCTCAACAGGGCCAAGCAGTATCAACCCGGAAACCGGAAAACCTTTCGGCGCCAACTTCCCGGTCCTGACCGTTGAGGACTGGGTACACAGCCAGGCGCGGCTCGCTGACTCGCTGGGCATCCAGCAATGGGCAGCGGTAGTCGGCGGCAGCCTGGGCGGCATGCAAGCTCTACAATGGACCATGACTTACCCCGACCGGGTTCGTCACTGCCTGGCGATCGCCTCGGCCCCAAAATTGTCGGCGCAGAACATTGCCTTCAACGAAGTGGCGCGTCAGGCCATCCTTTCGGACCCGGAATTCCATGGCGGCGACTTTCAGGAGTTTGGTGTCATTCCCAAACGCGGCTTGATGCTCGCGCGAATGGTCGGGCACATCACCTACCTGTCCGATGACTCCATGGGCGAGAAATTTGGTCGTGGCCTGAAAAGCGAGAAGCTCAACTACGACTTCCACAGTGTGGAATTCCAGGTTGAAAGCTATCTGCGCTATCAGGGTGAAGAGTTCTCCGGCCGCTTTGATGCCAACACTTACCTGTTGATGACCAAAGCGCTGGATTACTTCGACCCGGCAGGCGCGTTCAACGATAACCTGGCTGCGACCTTCGCCAACGTGACTGCAGACTTCTGCGTCATGTCGTTCACCACCGACTGGCGCTTCTCGCCTGCCCGCTCCCGGGAACTGGTGGACGCACTCATGGCGGCCAAGAAGAACGTCTGCTATCTGGAGATCGACGCACCTCAGGGCCACGATGCGTTCCTGATCCCGATCCCGCGCTACTTGCAGGCCTTCTCCAGCTACATGAACCGAATTGTACTTTGAGGACGCCATGAGAGCCGATCTGGAAATCATCCAAGAATGGATCCCTGCGGGCAGCCGCGTGCTCGACCTTGGTTGCGGCGACGGCGAACTGCTGGCGTGGCTGCGCGACAACAAGCAAGTCACCGGCTACGGCCTTGAAAACGACGCCGATAACATTGCTCGCTGCATCACCAAGGGCGTCAACGTCATCGAACAGGATCTGGACAAGGGTCTGGGCAACTTCGCCAGCAACAGCTTCGACGTCGTGGTCATGACCCAGGCACTGCAAGCAGTGCATTACCCGGACAAGATCCTCGACGAAATGCTGCGCGTAGGCCGCCAGTGCATCATTACCTTCCCGAACTTCGGTCACTGGCGCTGCCGCTGGTACCTCGCAACCAAGGGCCGGATGCCGGTTTCGGACTTTCTGCCTTACACCTGGTACAACACGCCAAACATCCACTTCTGCACCTTCGAAGACTTCGAAGAGCTGTGCCGCGGCCGCCACGCCAAGGTCATTGATCGGCTGGCAGTGGATCAACAGCATCGGCATGGCTGGGCCAGCAAGCAATGGCCTAACCTGTTGGGTGAGATCGGTATCTACCGGGTTAGCAGCCCGGGGTTGCAGGAACACAAGATCGCTATCTAAAAATTACGCACAAACCCTGTAGGAGCGCGCTTGCCCGCGATTCGATTTTAAACTTGGCCTATTGGTCGCCTGAACGAATGCCATCGCGGGCAAGCGCGCTCCTACAAGTTTGATAAGGAGAACGACCATGCATCGTCTGGCAATCATGTTGATGTGCGCCCTCAGCCTGTCGGCATTTGCTGCTGACTACGCCAGGCCGAATCGGCAGGAAACGTTCGGAGACGTGACGGTCCACTACAATGCTTTTGCTTCAACCACGCTGTCAGCGGACGTGGCGAAAGCATCCGGCTTGATCCGCAGCAAACGGCTGAACGTACTGAACATCACCGTGCTCAAGGCGGGTAAGCCAGCACCGTCCGTGGTGACAGGCACCTACAAGGACCTGACCGGACGCCCTGAACCGCTGACCTTCAAGCAGGTAACGGACAAAGGCTGGATCAGCTACATCGCGCAGTTCCCGCTTGAACAGGCCGGAACCTACACCTTTAACATTGATGTGAAAGCCGGGAATCAGGACAACCATTCCTTCAGCTTCAATCAAGAACTCTATCCAGGCGAATGATGACTTTCCCGCAGCTCGTATTGGCCAGCCACAACGCTGGCAAGCTCAAAGAACTCCAGGCCATGCTCGGCGACAGCGTACAACTGCGCTCAATCGGCGAATTCAGCAACGTTGAGCCGGAAGAAACCGGGCTGTCGTTCGTCGAGAACGCCATTCTCAAAGCCCGCAACGCGGCGCGGATTTCGGGCTTGCCAGCGCTGGCGGACGACTCGGGGCTGGCGGTGGATTTCCTGGGCGGTGCACCAGGCATCTTCTCCGCGCGTTATGCCGACGGCCAAGGCGATGCCGCCAACAACGCCAAGCTGCTCGACGCCCTCAAAGACGTCCCTCAAGAGCAACGCAGCGCTCAGTTCGTATGCGTGTTGGCGCTGGTGCGTCATGCCGATGATCCATTGCCGATCCTCTGCGAAGGTCTTTGGCACGGGCGCATTCTGACCGCGGCTAGCGGCGAGCACGGTTTCGGTTACGATCCTTTGTTCTGGGTACCTGAGCGCGATTGCTCCAGCGCCGAACTAAGTCCCGCCGAGAAGAACCAGCTCAGCCACCGCGCCCGGGCCATGGCCATCTTGCGCCAACGCCTGGCTTTGAAATGACCAACGAGACACCTGCAACACCGCTGTTCCTCGGCACCACCGGCTTCTCATCGACCGAGCCGAGGACAGCCTTGCCGCAACTGCCGCCGTTGTCGTTGTACATCCACATCCCGTGGTGCGTACGCAAATGCCCGTACTGCGATTTCAATTCCCACACCGCCAGCCCTGTGCTGCCGGAAGCGGAGTACATCGACGCGCTGCTGGCCGATCTGGATCTGGACCTGCCTTACGTTTATGGACGCGAACTCAGTTCGATCTTCTTCGGCGGTGGCACGCCGAGTCTGTTCAGCGCAGAAGCGCTGGGCCGCTTGCTCCAAGGAGTCGAGCAACGCATTCGTTTTGCCAGTGACATCGAGATCACCCTGGAGGCCAATCCCGGCACCTTCGAGCAGGTCAAGTTCAGCGCCTATCGCGGGCTGGGCATCAATCGCCTGTCCATTGGTATCCAGAGCTTCCAGGAAGCCAAACTCAAGGCACTGGGGCGTATTCACAACGGCGATGAAGCCATTCGGGCCGCCGACATGGCGCGCCAGGCGGGCTTTGATAACTTCAACATGGACTTGATGCACGGCCTGCCGGATCAGTCGCCTGAGGATGCATTGGGCGACCTGCAACAAGCCATCGACCTGAAACCGACGCATTTGTCCTGGTATCAGCTGACGCTGGAGCCCAACACGGTGTTCTGGAACCAGCCGCCGACGCTGCCGGAAGACGACATCCTCTGGGACATTCAGGAGGCAGGCCAGTTGTTGCTGGCGCAGAACGGCTACGCGCAATACGAAGTGTCGGCCTATGCGCAACCCGGCCGACCGGCGAGGCATAACCTGAATTACTGGAGCTTTGGAGACTTCATCGGCATCGGTGCCGGGGCCCATGGCAAGCTCAGCCATCCGGACGGGCGCATTGTGCGCACCTGGAAAACCCGCTTGCCCAAGGATTATCTGAATCCGGCCAAGCCATTCAAGGCCGGTGAGAAGCTGCTCAGTGTTGAAGAATTGCCCTTCGAATTCCTGATGAATGCGCTGCGCCTGACAAATGGTGTGGACGCTGCATTATTTCGTGAACGCACCGGTCTAAGCCTCGATTCGCTGGCCAGTGCGCGCCAACAAGCCGAGCAACGTGGCCTGCTGCAAGCTGATCCGACCCGATTGGTCGCAACGCCGCAGGGCCAGTTGTTTCTCAACGACCTGCTGCAATACTTTCTGATCTAAGGACCCTGCATGGATTTGATACTCGACCTGCTCGCCACCATCTCCCGCTGGAGCCGCAGCAACCTCTCGGAAATATCCCTCGCCCTGGTGGGCTGTTTGCTGGTGTTGTTTGGCGCTGACTTCAAGGGCTGGGTCGAACAACGCATCAGCAGCTTCGCGGGTGCCTTGCGCATCCCGTTGATGGCCTTGCTGGTCACCATCGGCAGCGGCGCAGCGCTGATCTATGCCACACCGTGGGTGATTCGTGGCCTGAGCCAGTTCAACAACTACAGCCTTGCGCCCGTGTTGTTGGTGGTGCTGGTGTTGATCGGGGTTGTTGCGGACAGGAAGTAAAGGAGTGATAACGCAATTCGTAGGACCGGCTTTAGCCGGGAGGGCGGCATATCCAACGATAGAAATTAGTGGATGTACCAACGCTCTCCCGGCTAAAGCCGGTCCTACGGATTGGGGTTCAGCTTAATCCACCTTCTCGAACTTCAAATCCCAAACCCCATGCCCCAGACGCTCACCACGGCGTTCGAACTTGGTAATGGGGCGCTCGGCAGGGCGTGGAACGCATTTACCGTCTTCGGCCTGGTTGCGATAACCCGGCGCGACATTCATCACTTCCAGCATGAATTCGGCATACGGTTCCCAGTCAGTGGCCATGTGCAGAACACCACCGACCTTGAGCTTGCTGCGCACCAGCTCGGCAAACGCCGGCTGAACGATGCGGCGCTTGTGGTGACGGCTCTTGTGCCACGGATCCGGGAAAAACAGCATCAGACGATCAAGGCTGTTATCGGCGATGCAACGGTTGAGCACTTCAATCGCGTCGCAATCGTAGACCCGTACGTTGGTCAGGCCCTGAGTCAGTACACCGTTAAGCAGCGCGCCAACACCCGGATAGTGCACTTCAACACCAATGAAGTCTTGATCCGGCGCAGCAGCAGCCATCTCCAGCAGTGAGTGCCCCATGCCGAAGCCAATTTCCAGCGTGCGCGGCGCAGAACGACCGAACACCTGATCGTAATCTACCGGTGCGTCGGTCAACGGCAACACATACAGCGGACGGCCTTGATCCAGACCACGCTGTTGGCCTTCAGTCATACGACCTGCGCGCATCACGAAACTCTTGATACGGCGGTGCTGGCGCTCTTCGCCTTCTTCGGCAACGGGCAGCTCTGGGTTTGGAACGAGTGGATCAGTCATCAATGGGCTCTTATAAAACGATACATAACTTTCTGGACTGGAATGCAATCTCATGTGGGAGCGAGGCTTGCCCGCGATATGGGCGACGCGATCCAAGGTGAACCGCGTCCAGCCTTATCGCGGGCAAGCCTCGCTCCCACAGGGGTTCTTTATCAGGCTGCCTTACCGAATCAACCCATCCAGCGGCGAAGACGCGCTGGCATAGAGTTTTCTGGGCATACGGCCGGCGAGGTAAGCCATACGACCGGCAATCACTGCGTGCTTCATGGCTGCGCCCATCAGGATCGGGTCCTGAGCGTGAGCGATGGCAGAATTCATCAACACCGCCTCACAGCCCAGTTCCATGGCGATGGTGGCGTCGGAAGCAGTGCCGACACCAGCATCCACCAGCACCGGCACTTTGGTTTCTTCCAGGATGATCTGCAGGTTGTACGGGTTGCAAATACCCAACCCGCTACCGATCAGGCCAGCCAGCGGCATGATCGCGATACAGCCGATTTCAGCGAGTTGACGCGCAATGATCGGATCATCGCTGGTGTAAACCATCACGTCGAAGCCTTCCTTGACCAGCACTTCGGCGGCCTTGAGGGTTTCGATCACGTTCGGGAACAGGGTTTTCTGATCCGCCAGCACTTCCAGTTTGACCAGATTCTTGCCGTCGAGCAGTTCACGGGCCAAGCGGCAGGTGCGCACCGCCTCAATGGCGTCGAAGCAGCCCGCCGTGTTCGGCAGGATGGTATAGCGATCCGGCGGCAGGACATCCAGCAGGTTCGGCTCGCCCGGGTTCTGGCCCAGATTTGTCCGGCGTACTGCGACGGTGACGATCTCGGCACCCGACGCTTCGATGGCCAGACGGGTCTGCTCCATATCCACGTATTTGCCGGTACCCACCAGCAGGCGCGACTCGAAAGTCCGACCGGCCAGAACAAACGGCTTGTCGCTGCGAACATTGCTCATTGGAAATCCTCTTGGAAGTTGAGGTCTTGCAGTTGAATCAGGAAACGTCGAAGCCTAGCCGCCGCCAATCGCGTGGACGACTTCGACCTGATCGCCTTCGTTCAAGGCCGTAGTCTCATGCTGGCTACGCGGCACGATATCCAGGTTCAGCTCGACTGCGACACGACGCCCGACAAGATCAAGGCGGGTCAGCAATGCCAGAACGGTCGCGCCGTCGGGCAATTCAAAGGGTTCACCGTTCAACTGAATGTGCATGCGCGGGAGCAGCCATCATTTTTGGGGGCGAGCATTCTAGCCCGATCAGCCGGTATGACCAAGGTAAAGCCATGCCATTCGTCTCGGGCGATCTGCTGGTATTTATCCCTGTGGGAGCGGATTCATCCGCGAAGACAGCAGCACGTTCAATATTTCTTTGTCTGACACACCGCTTTCGCGAATGAATTCGCTCCCACAGGGGTGCCCTGCGCAATTCAGATCAAACCCCACCCAGTCGCCACGCGGTCAAGCCCAGCAACGCCCAGCCCACCAGAAACGCCAGCCCACCAAATGGCGTGATGATGCCCAATTTGCTGATGCCGGTCAGGGTCAGCAGATACAGGCTGCCCGAAAACAACACAATCCCCAGCGCAAACGAGAAACCCGCCCAGGTCATGAGCCTGCCCGGAAGCTGAGCGGCAAGCACCGCCACGCCCAGAATCGCCAACGCGTGGATCAGTTGATAGAGCACGCCAGTATGGAAAATCGCCAGATACTCAGGGCTCAGGCGGTTTTTAAGGGCATGCGCGGCAAAGGCTCCGAGGGCAACGCCGGTAAAACCGAAGAACGCTGCCAACATTAAAAAGCTACGAACCATAACTAACTCCGTTCAAAAATCGTCCAAAGGCGCACGGTCTGTATAATGGCCCGCTCAACGGGTTCGGCCAAGCCATCTCTATGCTGCGTTCACTAGTACGTCGTCTTATCAAAGCCCTGCTCCTGTTTGCTGCGGGCAGCGTGTTGCTGGTCCTGATCTTCCGCTTCGTGCCGCCACCGGGCACGGCGCTGATGGTTGAGCGCAAGGTTGAATCGTGGGTCGACGGCAAGCCTATTGATCTGCAGCGCACCTGGCAGCCATGGGACAAGATTTCCAATGACCTGAAGGTCGCGGTTATCGCGGGCGAAGATCAGAAGTTCGCTGAGCATTGGGGCTTTGATGTTGAGGCCATTCAGGCTGCCATTGCCCACAATGAGATGGGCGGCTCTATTCGCGGTGCCAGCACCCTGAGCCAGCAAGTCTCCAAGAACCTGTTTCTGTGGTCGGGCCGCAGCTATCTGCGCAAAGGCCTGGAAGCGTGGTTTACCGGGCTGATCGAAATCCTTTGGTCCAAGCAGCGGATCCTCGAGGTCTACCTGAACAGTGTCGAGTGGGATGACGGTGTGTTCGGCGCTCAAGCGGCAGCGCAGCATCACTTCGGCGTGAATGCCAGCGCCCTTTCGGTGCAGCAGGCCAGCTATCTGGCAGCGGTGCTTCCCAACCCCCGCGAATGGAGCGCCAGCCGTCCAACCAGTTACGTCGCAGGCCGCGCCAGCTGGATTCGTCGGCAGATGCAGCAGTTGGGTGGAGATGATTACCTGCTGGGTTTGAATAACAGCCGTAAGCTCTGACAGGCGGACTCGAACCGGTAGGAGCGAATTCATTCGCGAACGGCTGCGCAGCAGTCGCAAATCTGGCGACCCGACTCCAGCACATGTATCGGGTAGCAGGTTTTGCTGCCGCTTCGCGCCAGTTCGCGAACAAGTTCGCTCCTACCCAGGATGCGAACTCATTACGCCTACGCCTGAACGAGCACACACACGAAACTGTGGGAGCCGAGCTTGCTCGCGATGCTGGTGCTGCGCTCTATCAGGCCCATTGAGTCATCGTTCATCGCGAGCATGCTCGGCTCCCACAGAGAGCAGATCCAGACACACAAACAAAACGCCCCGACCGGTTTCCCGGTCAGGGCGTTTCTTTATCGACGAACCGTTATTACGCGGCTATCGACAACTTGAGCTTGTTCATCGCGCTTTTCTCAAGCTGGCGAATACGCTCGGCGGAGACGTTGTACTTCTGCGCCAGGTCATGCAGCGTCGCTTTCTCTTCAGCCAGCCAGCGCTGATAGAGGATGTCACGGCTGCGGTCGTCCAGCACTTCCAAAGCCTGATGCAGATTGGCAGTGGAGTTGTCAGTCCAGTCGGAATCTTCCAACTGACGTGCCGGATCGTAACGATGGTCTTCCAGATAATTCGCTGGTGACTGGAACGCGCTGTCGTCGTCGGCTTCAGCAGCCGGGTCGAACGCCATGTCGTGACCGGTCAGACGGCTTTCCATCTCCCGCACTTCACGCGGCTCAACGCCGAGGCTTTCAGCCACGCGATGAACTTCTTCATTGTTCAGCCACGCCAGACGTTTCTTCTGGCCACGCAGGTTGAAGAACAGCTTGCGCTGGGCTTTGGTGGTCGCGACTTTCACGATGCGCCAGTTACGCAGGATGAACTCGTGAATTTCCGCCTTGATCCAGTGAACAGCGAACGAAACCAGACGCACACCCATTTCCGGGTTGAAGCGTTTAACGGCCTTCATCAGGCCGACGTTACCTTCCTGAATCAGATCTGACTGAGCCAGGCCGTAACCGGAATAACTGCGTGCGATGTGCACAACAAAACGCAGGTGGGCGAGGACCATCTGCCGAGCCGCCCCCAGATCCTGCTCATAATAGAGACTCTCAGCCAGTTCACGCTCCTGCTCAGGGGTCAGCAAAGGAATGCTGTTCACCGTGTGCACATAGGCTTCCAGGTTCGCACCCGGGACTAAGGCATACGCAGGTTGCAAAGAAGTGGTCATACGAAATGTTACCTCCGTCACATGACTCGTGCAGTTCAGCACTGCGAAATTGACTCGGGAACCGCTATACAAGTTCCCTGTATAAAAAAGTCAATACATGAAGAAAAATTTACCGAGGTGCCAGCTCTCTCAAATGGCGTGCTACTGCAATCCAGGCACCGATATACCCTAACAACACCGCTCCAAGCAAGAGTGATAGACCATCGGACGCTGGAACGCCAGCCAGAGAAAAATCACTTCCGTACAATCCGGCCAGTCCAATTACCGCGTCGTTGAGCCAGTCCAGCCCGAAAGCCAACACACCCCAAGACAGAAAACCTGCGCCAAGCCCATACAATGCGCCCATATAAAGGAAGGGACGCCGTACATAACTATCGGTGCCGCCTACCAGCTTAATGACTTCGATTTCGGTGCGCCGGTTCTCGATGTGCAGACGAATGGTGTTACCAATCACCAGCAGCAATGCCGCCACCAATAACACGGTCAGGCCAAACACAAAGCGGTCGCCTAGCTTGAGAATCGCCGCCAGACGCTCTACCCAGACCAGGTCCAGTTGCGCCTGCTCGACGTTGGGCATGCCTGCAAGTTGAGTCCGCAAGGCCTCTAGCGCAGGTTTGTCCACCTCATCCGGAGTCACCAGCACGACGCCCGGCAGCGGGTTTTCCGGCAATTCCTTGAGCGCTTCACCCAAGCCGGATTGCTGCTGAAACTCCGCCAACGCCTGTTCCCGGCTGATGTATTCAGCCTCGGAGACGCCTGGCATCAGACGAATTTCGTTACGTAATTTTTCGCCCTCGCTGGCGCTGGTATCCAGCTTCAGGTAGATCGAGATTTGTGCAGCGCGCTGCCAGGAACCACCTAACCGCTCGACATTGTTGAGCAACAACGACAAGCCCATGGGCAGACTCAAGGCAATCGCCATCACCAGACAAGTGAAGAAGCTGCCGATCGGTTGCTTGCCCAAGCGACGCAAGCTGTCGATCAAGCTTGAACGATGCGCTTCCAGCCAGGCGTTGAACAGCGTACCGAAGTCTGGACCGTCATCGTCATGGCTGTTTTTTGACTTTTTCGGAGCAGGATCGGCGGCTTTCGGCGATACGCGCTCGGAAACCTTAGGGGAACGTGTGGCACTCATACCCCAGCCTCCCCGTCACCGATGAGGCGACCGCGTTGCAGAGTGAGCATTCGGTGACGCATACGGGCGATCAGCGCCAAATCGTGACTGGCAATCAGCACGCTGGTGCCGAGGCGATTAATGTCTTCGAATACACCCATGATTTCCGCTGCGAGCCGTGGATCGAGGTTACCGGTGGGTTCATCCGCGAGCAGCAAAGCTGGACGATGCACAATGGCGCGAGCAATGCCGACCCGTTGTTGCTGGCCGGTAGACAGATCGCCGGGGTACAGCTCGGCCTTGTCGGAAAGAGCCACGCGCTCCAAAGCGGAGTCCACGCGTTTCGTGACTTCCAGCTTGGACAAACCAAGAATCTGCAGCGGCAACGCGACGTTGTTGAAGACCGTACGATCAAACAGCAACTGGTGATTCTGGAACACCACGCCGATCTGGCGGCGCAGAAATGGAATCTGTGCATTGCTGATCTGACCAAGATCCTGCCCCGCCAACAGCAGTTTGCCGGTGGTCGGACGCTCCATGGCCAGCAGCAGGCGCAGCAAGGTGCTTTTGCCCGCGCCGGAGTGGCCGGTCACGAACAGAAACTCGCCACGACGCACTCGAAAGCTCAGCTCATGCAAGCCGACGTGTCCGTTCGGATAGCGTTTACCGACCTGTTCGAAACGAATCATGTGCGCTCGCGCTCCGCAAACAGGGCCTGAACAAACGGCTCGGCCTCAAAAGTACGCAGGTCATCAATGCCTTCGCCCACGCCGATATAGCGGATAGGCAGATCAAACTGTTTGGCGAGCGCAAAGATCACGCCGCCTTTGGCCGTACCGTCCAGCTTGGTCAACGCCAGACCGGTCAGGGACACCGCCTGGTGGAAATGCTTGGCCTGACTGATCGCGTTCTGTCCGGTACCGGCGTCCAGCACCAGCAGCACTTCGTGAGGTGCTTCGGCGTCCAGTTTGCCGATGACCCGTCGCACCTTCTTCAATTCTTCCATCAGGTTGTCTTTGGTTTGTAGACGACCGGCGGTGTCAGCGATCAGCACGTCGATACCGCGGGCCTTGGCGGCCTGCACAGCATCGAAGATCACCGAGGCGGAGTCGGCACCGGTATGTTGAGCGATGACCGGAATCTTGTTGCGCTCGCCCCAGACCTGCAGTTGCTCGACGGCAGCGGCGCGGAACGTGTCACCGGCGGCGAGCATGACTTTCTTGCCTTCCAGTTGCAGCTTCTTCGCCAGCTTGCCAATCGTGGTGGTTTTGCCCGCACCGTTGACGCCGACGACCAGAATCACGAAGGGTTTATGCGACGCGTCGATGACCAACGGTTGCTCAACCGGTTTGAGCATTGCCGCCAACTCTTCCTGCAGCGAGGCGTATAACGCCTGGGCGTCGGTGAGCTGCTTGCGTGCCACTTTCTGGGTCAGGCTGCGGATGATCACACCCGTTGCCTCGACGCCAACGTCGGAGGTCAGCAGGCGGGTTTCAATCTCTTCCAGCAAATCATCGTCGATCGCTTTCTTGCCCAGGAACAGGCTGGCCATACCTTCGCCAATGCTGGCGCTGGTTTTGGACAAACCTTGTTTGAGGCGAGCAAAGAAGCCAGCCTTGGTCGCTTCAGGCTGAGCGGCAACAGGCGCTGGCGGGGGTTCGATGATGGGTGCAACAGCTGCAGCAGCGGCCGGAGCCATGGCAGCAACCACGGGAGGAACAACCGGCTCAGGTTGCGGCTCGGGTTCTATCGCAACCGGCTCTGGCTCTGGCTCTGGCTCTGGAGTGATGGTCGATTCCGGCTCGGCAATCGGCACGTCAATACGAGGCGACTCAGGCTGCGGTTCAACCGGATCGGTAACAGGCGCAATCGGTGGCGTAACGTGCAGCTCGTACTCATTGACCAGCGCGACAGGCTCTTCGGCGACCGGCAAGGTCAGCCAAGGCTCTGACGTCGGCTCGCCCGGCTGGACCTGTTCCACGACAGGTTCAGCAGCGACTTCGTGCGCAGGCTCGGGCGTCAATGCCGGAGCAAGCTGCACCTCAGCCGTCAGCGGAGTCGATTCAATCACCGGCTCCGCAGTTGCTGTGGATAGGTCTTGAGGCTGTTCGGCAGCGGTTTCCTGCGGCTTTTTGCGCAGCCATCCGAACAGGCCTTTCTTCTCGCCAGCCGGGGCTGGGGTCTTCTTGTCGTCGTTGGAACCAAACATGGAGGACGGCTATCTCAAGGTAGCGACGCGCCAGAGCGGCGCCTCTGAAAAATTCTGATATGCGAAACAGACTACATTTGAGTCTGCTTGTTCATCTGCTGGCCAAGCATAATCCGCGGATTACTGTAGGAGCGACCGGCTCGACACCACTCCTCGCAGGACCGGCTTTAGCCGGGAGGGCGGCATGTGGGCCGATCGAGATGCGTTGAATGCGCCATCCCCCTCCCGGCTAAAGCCGGTCCTACGGTTGCTGCGCAATGCGTTCCTGAATCTTTGTCATGGTCGCAGAGCAAACAGGCCGCTATCCTAACACCCCCGCGCCCGTGGACGCTAAGTTCAAACGGGCCGTCTTACAGGTTCAAATTACGAATGAATGCTCTAGCCCGCCGTGCCGCAGGCCTGCTGTTCGGCACAATTTGTCTGCCATTCGGCGCAATGGCCGCCGATCCGCAACCTACCCATGAATTCACTCTCGCCAATGGCCTGAAGGTCATCGTTCGCGAAGATCACCGCGCTCCGGTTGTGGTGTCGCAGGTCTGGTACAAAGTGGGTTCGAGCTACGAGACCCCGGGCCAGACCGGCTTGTCCCACGCCCTTGAACACATGATGTTCAAAGGCAGCTCGAAAACCGGCCCTGGCGAAGCGTCGCTGATCCTGCGGGATCTGGGCGCCGAAGAGAACGCATTCACCAGCGACGATTACACCGCCTACTACCAAGTGCTGGCGCGTGATCGTCTGGCCGTGGCCTTTGAGCTGGAAGCTGACCGCATGGCCAGTCTGAAGCTACCGGCTGATGAGTTCAGCCGCGAAATCGAAGTGATCAAGGAAGAGCGCCGCCTGCGCACCGACGATAAGCCGACGTCCAAAGCCTTCGAGCGCTTCAAGGCCATGGCTTATCCAGCCAGCGGCTATCACACGCCAACTATTGGCTGGATGGCTGACCTTGAACGCATGAAGGTCGAAGAGCTGCGCCACTGGTATGAATCCTGGTATGTACCGAACAACGCCACGCTGGTGGTAGTAGGCGACGTCAAACCCGACGAAGTCAAAGCCTTGGCTGAACGTTTCTTCGGGCCGATTGCGCGCCGTGACGTACCACCGTCGAAGAAACCACTGGAGCTGGCCGAACCCGGCGAGCGCCGCATCACTCTGCATGTACAGACTCAGCTGCCGAGCCTGATGTACGGCTTTAACGTGCCAAGCCTGGCCACCGCCGAGGATCCGCGTTCGGTCAACGCACTGCGCCTGATCGCAGCTTTGCTGGATGGCGGCTACAGCGCGCGCATCCCGACGCGCCTTGAACGCGGTGAAGAGCTGGTTTCCGGCGCAGGCTCGAACTATGACGCCTTCGCCCGGGGCGACAGCCTGTTCATGATCAGCGCCACGCCCAACACTCAGAAGAAGAAAACCCTGGCTGACGTCGAAGCCGGCATCTGGCGTTTGCTCAACGAGCTGAAAACCAAGCCGCCAACCAGCGAAGAGCTGGAACGCGTACGTGCTCAGGTAATCGCGAGCCTGGTCTACGAGCGCGACTCGATCACCAGTCAGGCCAGCACCATTGGCGAACTGGAAACCGTCGGCCTGTCGTGGAAGTTGATCGACGAGGAACTGGCCGCGCTGCAAAGCGTGACTCCGGCAGACATTCAGAAAGCCGCCAGCACCTATTTCACCCGTGAGCGCCTCAGCGTTGCGCACGTTCTACCTGAGGAGAAAGCAAAATGAGTGAGCGCAACGGCCCACGTAAGATGCTGTTTGGCCTGCTGTTGACCACCAGCCTCGGTGTTTTCGCTGCACAGTCGGCACTGGCTGAAGAAGCCGCCAGCGACGCCGCGCCCGCACGCCCGGCTCTGGAGTCCTTGAAAGAGCTCGATGGCAAGGCGCCGGCGCGCCGCAGCCTGGATATTCAGACCTGGCAAACCGCAGAGGGCGCCAAAGTCCTGTTCGTCGAAGCTCACGAGTTGCCGATGTTTGATATGCGCCTGACTTTCGCAGCAGGCAGCAGTCAGGATCAAAACCTGCCGGGCGTCGCGGTGCTGACCAACGCCATGCTCAACGAAGGCGTGAAAGGTAAGGATGTAACCGCTATCGCTCAGGGCTTCGAAGGCCTCGGCGCGGACTTCAGCAACGGCGCCTATCGCGACATGGCAGTGGCTTCGATTCGCAGCCTGAGCGCGACGGACAAACGCGAGCCTGCGTTGAAGTTGTTCTCCGAAGTGGTGGGCAAGCCGACCTTCCCTGCGGACTCACTGACTCGCATCAAGAACCAATTGCTGGCCAGCTTCGAATACAAGAAGCAGAACCCGGGTTCGCTGGCAGGCGAAGAGCTCTTCAAGCGTCTGTACGGCAACCACCCTTATGGTCATCCAAGCGAAGGCACTGCCGAGTCCATCAAACCGATCACTCTCGCGCAGCTCAAAGCGTTTCACGCCAAGGCTTATGCGGCAGGCAATGCGGTAATTGCGCTGGTGGGCGATCTGTCCCGCGACGAAGCGCAGGCCATCGCTGCGCAAGTCTCGGCATCGCTGCCTAAAGGCCCGGCATTGGCGAAACTGCCAATCCCTGCCGAACCCAAAGCTGGCGAAACGCACATCGAGTTTCCTTCGAAACAGACTCACCTGATGCTCGCCCAATTGGGCATCAAGCGTAACGATCCTGACTATGCGGCACTGTCGCTGGGCAACTCGGTACTCGGCGGTGGTGGTTTCGGCAGCCGTTTGATGACTGAAGTCCGTGAAAAACGCGGCCTGACGTATGGCGTCTCTTCGGGCTTCACCCCGATGCAGACTCAGGGTCCGTTCATGATTGGCCTGCAGACCCGCGCCGAACTGAGCGAGAACACCCTGAAGCTGGTGCAGGACATCGTCCGCGACTTCCTCGCCAACGGCCCGACCCAGAAAGAACTGGACGACGCCAAGCGCGAATTGACCGGTAGCTTCCCGCTAACCGCGGCCAGCAACTCGTCCATCGTTGCGCAACTGGGCGCCATCGGCTTCTACGACTTGCCGCTGACGTTCCTCGAAGACTTCATCACCCAGTCGCAAAGCGTGACTGTCGAGCAAGTCAAAGAGGTGATGAACAAGCACTTGAGCGCTGACAAGATGGTGATCGTCACCGCCGGGCCGACCGTGGCGCAAAAGCCGCTGCCGCCGCCCACCGACAAACCTGCTGAACGCCCTCTCGGGGTCCCGGAGCATTAATGGCCAATCCACGCCCTAAGGGCCACAACGGCCTGGGTCAACTGCGCATCATTGGTGGCGAATGGGGCAGTCGCAAGCTGACGTTCCCCGACGCCCCAGGTCTGCGCCCGACACCGGATCGCGTCCGCGAAACCCTGTTCAACTGGCTGGCAATGGACATTGCCGGTGCCAAGGTGCTGGATGTTTTCACCGGCAGCGGCGCGCTGTTCTTCGAAGCGCTGTCACGTGGCGCGAGTAAAGGCCTGGCGCTGGACAACAGTGCGGCAGCGATTGCGAGCCTGCGTCAGAATCTGAGCATGTTGAATTGCACCACCGGTCAGGTCACACAGGCCGACTCGCTGCGCCACCTGGAAACCCAGACCGCAGAGCCATTCGATGTAGTGTTCCTCGACCCGCCGTTCCACCAGAACCTGCTGGCTTCGGCCTGCGCGCTGCTGGAATCACACGGCTGGCTGGCGGAAAACGCGTGGATCTACACCGAAAGCGAAACCCCGCCATCGACCACCGGTTTGCCGGGTAGCTGGCGTCTGCACCGGGAGAAAAAGGCCGGGCAGGTGTACTACGCGCTGTGGCAGCGTGGGTAACAGATAGTGGCGTTCTGAATTAATCTGTGGGAGCTGAGCTTGCTCGCGATGCGGGCGCTTTCATTTATCAGGCAAACCGCGTTGTCCTTATCGCGGGCAAGCCTCGCTCCCACAGAGAATGCGATTGATCATTGAGCTTGCAGTGAACATAGAATATCCCACAGTTTCAGGGCAATCCTTCACCTCAGGCCGTTTACACACCACCTATCCATAGTGGCGACCACTCAGCAGCAACTTCCTTACATCCCTCGCCACTTGTGGCAACGTACATCTATACGCAATCCGCCGAGAGAGGACGACCGTGTTCACACGCCCTGCTAAATCCTCCTTCGCCAATCGCTTCATTCCCGCATCAGGCCTGGGCAATCCCCATCTGCAGACCTTATGGGGCCCGCTATGGCGAAGAAAAAATCGAATCGAACGACAACGTGAGCGTATCTGGCTGGCCGATGGGGACTTTCTCGATCTTGACTGGTTTGGCCCGCATGAGCTGAACACTCCACTGGTGCTGGTGCTGCACGGCCTGACCGGCTCATCGAACTCGCCTTATGTGGTCGGCTTGCAAAAGGCGATCGCTCTGGAAGGTTGGGCCAGCGTCGCACTGAACTGGCGAGGGTGTTCCGGTGAGCCGAACTTGCTGTCGCGCAGTTATCACTCCGGCGCCAGCGAAGACCTCGCGTCAGTCATTGCCCACCTCAGAGCCAAACGCCCCTTGGCACCGCTTTACGCAGTGGGTTACTCATTGGGCGGCAACGTGCTGCTCAAATATCTGGGTGAGTCGGGCGAGAACAGTGATCTGCAAGGCGCAGTGGCCGTGTCCGTGCCGTTCCGGCTGGATGAGTGCGCCGACCGCATTGGCATGGGCTTTTCCAGGGTCTACCAGCGGCATTTCATGCGGGAAATGGTTACGTACGTAAAGGACAAACAGCGTCACTTCAAGGACGAAGGGATCAGCGAAGGACTGGCTGAATTGTCCGCACTGGGGTCACTGGAAAACATGCGCACGTTCTGGGATTTCGATGGCCGGGTAACCGCCCCCCTGCATGGATTCGCAGACGCCAAGGATTACTACCGCCGCGCGTCCAGTCGCTATTACCTGGGAGACATCCGCACACCGACGCTGATTATCCAGGCGGCAGACGATCCGTTCGTGTTCAAGCACAGTCTGCCAGAACCGGAAGAACTGTCTGCCAGCACCGAGTTCGAGCTACAGGAAAAAGGCGGGCACGTAGGGTTCGTCGACGGCTCGCTGAAGAATCCCGGCTATTACCTTGAGCGGCGGATTCCGTTGTGGCTGACGAGTGCTCATGGGACAGGGCTTTAGCTTATTACATTAAACACATCCCCTGTAGGAGCTGCCGAAGGCTGCGAGGCATTCATTCTGATACATCGCTATCGCAGCCTTCGGCAGCTCCTACAGGTCAAATATTCGCCGCGATACAGCCCGGTGCCATGGACACCCAGTCAGCTCATCTTTACTGGAGAAGATTACGTTCAAGCCCCCGTCGCAACCTCACGCCCCGGATCGGTAATCCACTCACTCCACGACCCCGCGTACAACGCCCCCAGCGGATAACCCGCCAGACACAGCGCAAACAGGTTATGACACGCCGTCACACCAGACCCGCAATAGGCAACCAGACTCTCTGGTGGGCGTCCCTGAAGCTTTTCGGCGAAGCGTTGCTTGAGTTGCTCAACCGGTAAAAAGCGACCGTCCGGGCCGAGGTTCTCATTGAACGCCGCACATTGCGCACCGGGAATGTGTCCGGCAACCGGATCAATAGGCTCCATTTCCCCGCGAAAACGCGCTTCGGCGCGAGCATCGATCAGGGTCAGCTCTGGTTTATTGAGACGTTTCTGCAATTGATCGGCACTCAACACCAGAGAGTCATCAGGCTGGCCCTTAAAATTCCCCGGTTCTTTGCCCGGAGGATCAAGGCTTAACGGCAAACCTGCAGCGTGCCAGGCCTTCAGCCCACCATCGAGGATAAATACTCCGTCCCGTTTGCCCAACCAGGCCAGCAACCACCAGGCTCGAGCAGCGAAAGCGCCAGGTCCGTCGTCATAAAGCACGACATCGCTGTCAGCGTTAATGCCCCAGTACTGCAAGCGCTCAACCAGCTTCTGTGGATCCGGCAAAGGATGACGGCCGGTTTTCCCCTTGCTGACCGGACCGCTGAGATCACGCTCCAGATCGGCGAAAGACGAGCCGTCGATGTGCCCGTCGGCATAGCTGCGCTGGCCGTAGGAGGTATCTTCCAGAGCAAAACGACAATCGAGAATCACCAGCCCCGGCTGTAGCTGGCGAGCCGCCAGCTGCTGCGGGCTGATCAGTTGCGCGATAGGCATGACAGGCTCCTGTGGACAATTGAAAGGTTCAGCATTTTCCCAGATCGTTGCAGCTCACGAAGTTCAGACTCCATCCGCCAGCGCTTGATGCAACGGTACGTAAAATTCTTCGCACAGCGCTTTCACTTCGTCTTGCGCCTGCGGGGTCACGTAGCCCGACTCAAGCATCAGCACCTGATAAACGCCACGGCGCATGGCGTCCGCACTCAGGTGAGTGCTGGTTTCCCGCGTAGTACAGAGGAAACGCACCCACGACGTCAGAACGATCCAGGTATTGAGCGTCAGCGACTCGATTTGCACCTTGTTCATCTGCAGGATGCCAGCCTCAACGAATCCGCCATAAATGGCCATGGCCTGAATCAGGCAATGCTGCGAAAAGCGTCGATAACGCGCGGCCAGTTCCACATCGCAATCCAGCAGATGCTCCAGATCGCGATGCAAAAAACGATAACGCCACATCCCGTCGAGAATTTCCAACAGGTAATAACGTTTGTCTTCGACACTGGGCAAGCGACCTTTGGGCGGACGCAGAAAGGTGTTCACCAGAGTTTCGTATTCGGTGAATAGCTCGGCGATGATCGCCTGCTTATTGGGGAAGTGGTAATACAGATTGCCCGGCGACATTTCCAGATGCGCCGCGATATGGTTGGTGCTGACACTGCGTTCGCCCAGTTGATTGAACAGTTCCAGACTGTTCAGCACGATCCGTTCACGGGTTTTGATACGCGGGGTCAGGCTCACACTTGATCGCTCGGCTGTTATCGGTATCCAGCGATCTTAACGCAAGCATGAGGTCCGGGCATCAACCGTCCGGACATCACTTTCCCTCAAGGACGCTTGCCAATTTCCCCTTGCTGCGCGGTCCAGGGCTTGACCTGCTCGCTCCACGGCTCTGTCGGATAATCCGCTGTCAGATAAACATGCAACTCCATGGCAAAGTGCGGTGCCCAGCATCAACCCGGCCTGCTCGGCCATCGCCGCGACTTTCAGATAACGCGTAATACCACCACCTCTTGGCACATCCTTAATGACACCCTATAGGCGTACACCGCGTAAATAGTTGTAGGCTTATAGGCTTACATTTTTTATACAGATGCATGCCTATGAGCTAACATGAAAATACATATGTACGCCTGAAGGCTTACGATTTTTTCTAAAATCACAACCTATAGGCCTACGGTTATTTCTGCAAAGCTGCCTGATGGCTGCCAAAAGGGGGATTCCATGGGTACTTCGTCACTGAACAAGCTGCGTCTGAATCAGGTAGAGCGTGCATTGGAACCATTCACTGCTTTAAAAGGCAAAACCGTACCGCCCGGGGGTTGGCTGCGTTCAATCCGAGAGTCGCTCGGCCGCTCTTTAAGGAGTCAGGCTGCATATCTGGACCTGTCACCAACGACCCTCCAGAAATCCGAAAAGTCTGAAGCCGAGGACCGGATCACGCTCGGTCAGCTGCGAAAGCTGGCAAATGGACTGGATTGCGAGCTGGTCTATGCACTTGTGCCAAAAAATCCACTGCACGAAATGGTCGAAGACCGTGCGCAATGGCTGGCACAGAAAGAAGTGATGGGGGTTTCACACACCATGGCCCTTGAAGATCAGCGTCCCTCTGACGCATTCGTCGAACGTAAGGTGAATGAGCGACGTCAGGAGTTGCTCGCGGGTGCGTGGAGCCGACTGTGGCGTTAGAGACGAACCTGAAACCCGGCCAAACGCCCCTGGATGCTGACGAATCAGCCGGACTTAAGCCAAAACATATCAGCACTCAGGGCGAGCTTGACGAATGGGAAGCTGAAAACCTGCTCAGAGCCACTCGATGGCTCAACGGCCAGAAAAAGCTTGATGTGCTGAATGAACAATTTTGCCGCAACCTGCATAAGAAAATGTTCGGCGACACCTGGATTTGGGCAGGCACCTTTCGGAAAACCGAAAAGAACATTGGCTGCGACCCCATTCAGATAGCGATCCAGCTAAATCAGTTATTGGCGAACGTTACCTATTGGATTGAGAACGAGAGCTTTGAGCCCGACGAGATAGCCGCCCGCTTCCATCGAGAGCTCGTCTGTATACACCCCTTCCCCAACGGAAACGGCCGACACGCTCGCTACATGGCTGACGCCCTTCTAAGGCAGTGCGGCCATCCGGAGTTCTCTTGGGGAAGCAAAAACCTCGTATTAGCCAGCGAAGTTCGAGGTCGATACATCCAGTCCCTGCGCGACGCGGATGCCGGGAATTACGCTTTGCTTATTGAGTTCGTCCGTAGCTGAATCACTGCTAACTCAAAGCATAGAATCTCGGAAAACATAGCAACCCAACACGGAATTTGACTTCCTAGAGCAACAACTCTAAAACCAGTGGATAACTCCAAACGGAATTGCCACATGCCTGCCGAACTTGCCTGGTTATCGGATCGCTCACAACCCACCAGCGAACTTGAGCGAGTGTTTGCCGAGCAGCGCAAAGCCTTTGCCGCCAATCCGATGCCTACCGCAGACCAGCGCCTGCAATGGCTTGCCAGTCTGCATGACCTGCTCTGCGCCGAGCAGCAGGCTTTGATCGAGGCAATCAGCAGTGACTTCAGCCATCGCAGTGCTGATGAGACGTTGCTCGCCGAGTTGATGCCCAGCCTGTTCGGCATCAAGGACGCCCGTAGGCACCTGAAAAAATGGATGAAGCCTGCCAGACGAAAAGTGGGCATCGCCTTCCAGCCCGCATCGGCCAAAGTGGTGTATCAACCGCTGGGCGTCGTGGGGGTTATCGTGCCCTGGAATTACCCGCTGTTTTTGGCAATAGGGCCAATGATTGGGGCGTTGGCGGCGGGTAATCGGGTGATGCTCAAACTCAGTGAGTCAACACCGGCCACCGGTGAACTGCTCAAACGTCTGTTCGCGCAGGTGTTCCCGGAAGATCTGGTCGCCGTAGTGCTGGGCGAAGCGGACGTCGGCATCGCCTTCTCAGGGTTGCCGTTCGACCACTTGTTGTTCACGGGCGCAACCAGCGTTGGCAAGCATGTCATGCGTGCTGCTGCGGAAAATCTCACGCCGGTTACGCTTGAGCTTGGTGGCAAGTCCCCGGCTATCGTGTCCCGTGATGTGCCGTTGAAGGACGCGGCCGAGCGCATCGCTTTCGGCAAGACGCTAAACGCCGGGCAAACCTGCGTCGCGCCTGATTACGTATTGGTGCCGGAGGATCGCGTGACAGGATTCATCGAAGCGTACAAAACCGCCGTCCTCAGGTTTTACCCCACGCTGGCTGACAACCCGGATTACACGGCGATCATCAATCAGCGTCAGTTGGCTCGGCTGAACCATTATCTGGATGACGCCGCAGACAAAGGCGCACAGATTATTTCGCTTTACGAAAGCGGCCAGGATCGACGCATGCCGTTCAGCCTGCTGCTTGATGTCAGCGAAGATATGCTGGTGATGCAGGACGAAATCTTCGGCCCACTCCTGCCCATCGTGCCGTACTCAGGGATCGACGAGGCATTCGCCTACGTAAATCAGCGCCCTCGCCCACTGGCCTTGTATTACTTCGGCTACGACAAAGCCGAACAACAACGCGTGCTGGAGCAGACCCATTCCGGGGGGGTGTGCCTGAATGACACCCTGCTGCATGTCGCCCAGGATGACTTGCCGTTTGGCGGCGTCGGCCCTTCCGGGATGGGCCATTACCACGGCCATGAAGGCTTCCTGACCTTCAGCAAGGCCAAAGGCGTGCTGATCAAACAGCGTTTCAACGCTGCCCGGCTGATCTATCCGCCTTATGGGAAAGCGATGCTAAGGTTGGTCTATAAACTGTTTATCCGGTGATGGCTGGGCTCTGTCTTTAGTGCATACGAATCGACACCGCACTGTAGGAGCCTACGAGCACCGCGAGGCAGCGAAGGCGTTCTACCTGATACCGCTTTCGCGGCCTCGCATTGCTCGTGCGCTCCTACAGAACGCATTCCAATTCAATTGCATACATGTAGTTTGATGGGAGCTGCCCCGGAGTCCATCACACCGCCCTGACTCGCGGCAAACATGGCCCCTGTAGGAGTGAGCTTGCTCGCGATAACGTTCTGCCAATCAACTATTTTGTGACAGAAAGACCGCTATCGCGAGCAAGCTCACTCCTACATTTCTACCGTTTCGCGATGTCCGGCAGGGACAGGGCATACACAGCTCTAACACCCGATTTCAATGGCAATACGACCTTAGCCTTCAGCACTTCGACTTGGCCCACCGGGAATGCTGCGCTACCATCCGACTCCCCAAGGACTCCGACCAGGACGACGCGATGAACCGAGTGTTGTATCCAGGCACCTTCGACCCTATTACCAAGGGCCACGGCGATCTGGTCGAGCGCGCATCGCGCCTGTTCGATCATGTGATCATTGCGGTCGCCGCCAGCCCGAAGAAAAACCCGCTTTTCCCACTGGAACAGCGTGTGGAGCTGGCACAAGAGGTCACCAAGCATCTGCCGAATGTCGAGGTGGTAGGCTTTTCGACACTGCTGGCGCACTTTGCCAAAGAACAGAATGCCAATGTGTTCTTGCGTGGTCTGCGCGCCGTCTCCGACTTCGAATACGAGTTCCAGCTGGCCAATATGAACCGCCAACTGGCACCGGACGTCGAAAGTCTGTTCCTCACGCCATCCGAACGGTACTCGTTTATTTCCTCGACGCTGGTCCGTGAAATCGCGGCCCTGGGCGGAGATATCACCAAATTTGTTCATCCGGCTGTCGCCGAGGCGCTGACTGAACGCTTCAAACGCTGAGTTTTACGGTAACGTCCGGGTGCAACGAAACGACTAATGCGGCACAATTCGCCGCATTAGATTTCATATGCCCCGGCATTGACCGTGGCAGGAGTGTTCCATGTCCCTGATCATCACTGACGATTGCATCAATTGCGACGTCTGCGAACCCGAGTGCCCGAACGAGGCGATTTCTCAAGGCGAGGAGATCTACGTGATCAATCCGAACCTGTGCACCGAATGCGTTGGCCATTACGACGAGCCACAATGTCAGCAAGTCTGCCCCGTGGATTGCATCCCGCTGGATGAAAACCGCGTCGAAAGCAAAGACGAGCTGATGAACAAATACCTGATCATCACCGGCAAGGCTTGACCGTCGGCGTCTCCTGATCGCCGACATCCAGCTATCTTGCCGGCCGACCAAAGCGAATCCGGCATGATCTTCAAGCACGTTCTATCCAGCGTTTTTTTGCTTTGCGCTTTGTCAGCGCAGACGACTGTCGCTGCTGAAACCGCATTTCCCCGCCCTGCAAAATCCGCCATCGCCAGCCCGCATCCAGAAGCCACTGCAGCGGGTCGGGAGATCATGGTGGCGGGCGGCAATGCCTTCGACGCTGCCGTGGCCATCAGCGCCGCGCTGGCCGTGGTTGAACCTTACGGTTCGGGACTGGGCGGCGGCGGGTTCTTCCTGTTGCGCCAAAGCGGCGCGCAGACAGGCTATGTATTTCTGGATGCGCGAGAAAAGGCCCCGCTCAAAGCGACTTACGATCTCTATCGCCGCGATGGCAAAGTACAACCCGGCCTCTCACTGAACGGCCCTCTGGCCGCCGCCATTCCGGGTCTGCCCGCAGCATTGGTCGAATTGGCCGAGCGTTATGGCAAGCTACCACTGAACATCTCCATGGCACCGGCCATTCGCCTGGCGTATCAGGGCTTTCCGGTGGACAGAATTTATCAGCAACGCGCTCAGGCTCGTCTATCCGCACTGCGCGACGACCCGGAAAGCGCCCGGCTGTTTCTGCGTAACGGCGAAGTCCCGGCGATGGGCGCGATCATCCAGCAGCCGGAGCTGGCCGCGACGCTGAACCGGCTGGCCAACAATGGCCGCGATGGTTTCTACGCTGGTCTGACGGCTCAGTCGCTGGTTCATGGCGTAAAAACAGCAGGCGGCATCTGGAATTCAGAGGATCTGGCTCAGTATCAGGTCGCGACCCGAGCGCCGCTGCGTTTTCGCCTGGATGACCAGCGAGAGCTGATCAGCGCCCCACCCCCCTCAGCTGGCGGCGTAGCGTTGGCCCAAAGCCTGATGATGCTGCAGCAACTCCCATGGCAGCAGTCAGACAAAGTTCAGCGCACACACTACGTATTGGAAGTACTGCGGCGCGCTTATCGCGACCGTGGCCTGCTGGGCGATCCGGACTTCGTCGCCAATCCTCTCGATCATCTGCTGGATCGCGAGTATCTGGTGCATCTGGCGGGCAGCATCAACCCTCAAGACGCGACGCCAAGCAGCAGCCTTGAGCCTTCACCGCGCTGGCGTGAAGGTGAACACACCACCCATTTTGCCGTTCTGGACACAGACGGCAATGCAGTCGCGGCGACGCTGTCAGTCAATTTGCCATTCGGCGCGGCGTTCACGGTGCCGGGTACAGGCGTTGTGCTGAACGACGAAATGGATGATTTCGCTGCCGACCCACAAGGCAGCAACGCCTATGGACTGGCAGGCAGTAAAGCCAATTCGATTGCGGCCGGGAAACGTCCACTGTCCAGCATGAGCCCGAGCTTTCTGGAAAGCCCCGATGAGTTCGCCGCGTTCGGCACGCCGGGTGGCAGCCGTATTCCGAGCATGGTGCTGCTGTCGATGCTGGAGTATCTGAATGGCCAACCGGTTGCCAGTTGGCCAGCCGTGCCGCGCTACCATCACCAGTACCTACCGGACGTGGTCGAGCACGAGCCGGGAGCGTTCAGTCAGGAAGAATTGAAAGCGCTGCAATCGCGCGGTTATCACTTCAAGGAAGTTTCGCGAGGCTATGGCAATCAACAAGTGTTGCTGTGGGACAAGACCGGGAAACGTATCGAAGCGGCCAGCGACCCGAGAGGCCTGGGCGTGTCAGAAACATTCGATCCGAAGGTCAGGCAAACCGCGCCCTGAGCAGACATGCCTTACTCCTGCCTGTTATAACCATCACCTGTGCAGCCCAGGCAGCGCACAAAAGCTGCCTTGCCCGGGTCAACGACCAGTGCCTTGCCAGTGCGGCCAATACCACCGCCCATCGCGGTGAAAGGCAGAGCAACAACAAACAACCCGGCGCCGACAATAGTGGCTGCGATCAGTAGCGGTCGGGCAATCAGCAAATCGCCGATCATGGCGTAAGCCGGTGGATTCTGGATGCTGTAAACCGGGTCTCCGCTGCCGTGATTCACCGGCTCGTTGGCCGTTACAGGCATTGCCTGCATGCCGAAAATCAAAGCCAGGCTGGCGGCGATCAGTCGAAACGGCTTCATGGCATGGTCCTTCATGTACAGCGGTTTGGGATGCCGTTAACTATAAACAGCGATGACGGTTAAGCAAGTGCGGCAAACACAACAATATGTTGAAGCGACTCCCTTGTGGGAGCCGGGCTTGCCCGCGATAAGTCTAGACACAACTCCCGGACAGACCGAGTCGCTAGAATCGCGAGCAAGCACCGCATCCACAGGATTTGCATCTCATTTGAGCTTGCAGGCAAACATCGAATCGTCCACTTTCCGAGCGTTTAGTCGAATCACTTCTGACACTTCGGGCAATACACACTCGCCCGCTGCCCCAGCTTGATCTCACGCAACGTAGTGCCACAGATTTTGCAGGGCTGCTCGCCACGGCCGTAGGCAAACAACTCTTGCTGGAAGTAACCAGGCTGCCCATCACCGCCAATGAAGTCACGCAATGTCGTACCGCCACGCTCGATGGCGGCGGCCAGGATGCGTTTGATCTCAATCGCCAATCTCAGATAGCGGGCACGAGAAATGGTTTTGGCCTCTCGGCGCGGATCAATACCGGCCGCAAATAACGCTTCGGTGGCATAGATATTCCCAACGCCCACCACTACCGCGTTGTCCATGATGAACGGCTTGACCGCAATGGACTTGCCCCGCGAACGCTCGAACAGGCGCTGACCATCGAACAAATCAGTCAGCGGCTCAGGGCCCAGGCGTACCAGTAGTTCATGATTAAGCGGGTCCAGGCTCCAGAGCATTGCGCCGAACCGACGTGGATCGGTATAACGCAGCGCCATGCCGGACTCCAGCTCGATATCCACATGCTCATGCTTGAGCGCGGGCATGCCGGCCTCCACCAGACGCAAGTTGCCTGACATGCCCAGGTGGCTGATCAAGGTTCCGACTTCGGCCTGAATCAGTAAATACTTGGCGCGTCGCTCGACCACCACGATCTTCTGCCCTGAGAGGCGCACATCCAGATCTTCCGGGATCGGCCAGCGCAGACGTCGGTCACGCACAATGACGCGGCTGACACGTTGACCTTCGAGGTGAGGCGCAATGCCCCGGCGGGTGGTTTCAACTTCGGGTAGTTCAGGCATGGATAACTCGGTGATGCGCGAAGCGATGCAACAGTGCGCAGGATCAATGCGCGGACAGTTCGCGAATGCTTTCTTTAAGGTTTTCGAAATCGTAATCGGACAGACCAACGTAATCGAGGATCAGATGCCCGATGGCATCCCACTCGTGATCTTCGTCTTCGTTGCCGAGTACCTTGTGCGACGCGCAGATATGCTCGGCCATTTTCAACACTGCCAGCAGGTTCTTCAGCGGTGCATTACGGTTGGAGTCATCCTGAAAAATCGCCAGTGCATTATGGTGATTAGCGATGGCGTTGGTGACATGTTCGGGCAAACGCCAGGACTTCGCAGTGAAATAGCCTACAACGGCGTGATTGGTATCAAACGTTTCGTTTTCAGTGTCCACGACCCGGCGCTCCCCACGTGCACTGGTATAAGCCTGCTCCAAGACCTCCATATAGTTGGGAAAGCGCTTAAGCATCAGGGGAATGCCGCAGTCATGGAAAAGACCCAGCGCGTAGGACTCGTCCACAGTTTGCGAGCCAATGCGCTTGGCCAGCGTCAGACTGGTCATCGCCACGTCCTGAGTCGAATCCCAGAAACGGTTCAGCGTCACGATGGTTTCATCGCTCATCTCGCCCTTGATCGACTGCGCATTGATCAGGTTGATCACAGAGCGAATCCCCAACAGATTGACCGCCTTCTGGATCGAGGCAATCTTGTTGGCAAGCCCGTAGTGAGCCGAGTTGACGATTTTCAGCAGAGCCCCTGACAAACCAGGATCTTGAGAAATCAGCTTCGCGATCACATCAAGATCGGGGTCGGGCATGTACTGCTCCATCTGCAAATCCACCATGATTTGCGGTTGCGGAGGCACACTGATGCCTTGCAAGACGTGCTGAATCTGCTCGGACGTAAGCTCTTGGGACATAGGTCAACACTCAAGGACAGATCTGGATTCTACTCCTTCATGCCCGTGGCTTTATAGCCATCAATGCCGACGGTAATCGCCTAAAAGGCGTCAATTATCCCGACACTGAAGCAACGGCCCTTGCAAGCCGCTAAAAAATATCGAGATGTGCAGGCATTTCAAGCTGCGAAGATTCTGTAGAAATCTGTTTCAAAAGCAGGACTCGGGCGGTTGGGATGATCGAGCCTGCGGCTGCACAACCGCTAGCCGGTTAATTCACATCATCGCGCCCCAGAGCGAGATGACGCGCTATAATCCCGCTCTTTTTTCCGGAGCGACGTCATGTCCTTGCCTAGCTTGCGCCTCAAAGCCAACGCCGACCGTCGCCTGCGCGCCGGTCACTTGTGGGTCTACAGCAACGAAATCGACGTAGCCGCGACCCCGCTGCACGGCTTTGCCGCAGGTGATCAAGCCGTGCTGGAAGCCGCAGGCGGCAAAGCGCTGGGCATCGTCGCCATGAGCCCCAACAACCTGATCTGCGCCCGCCTGCTGTCGCGGGACGTCAAGTTGCCGCTGGACAAATCGTTGCTGGTGCATCGCCTCAATGTGGCCTTGTCTCTGCGTGACCGCCTGTTCGACAAGCCGTTCTATCGCCTGGTCTATGGCGACTCGGACCTGCTGCCGGGCTTGGTCGTTGATCGTTTCGGCGACATTCTGGTGGTCCAGCTGGCGTCAGCCACCATGGAAAAACACAAGGAAGACGTGCTTGCCGCCCTGGTTCAAGTGCTCAAGCCAAGCGGCATCCTGTTCAAGAACGACTCGGCTGCGCGGGATGCAGAAGGCCTGAACCGTTATGTGGAAACCGCATTTGGCCTGGTTCCGGAGTGGGTCGCGCTGGAAGAGAACGGCGTGAAATTCGAAGCGCCGGTCATGGAAGGTCAGAAAACCGGCTGGTTCTACGATCACCGCATGAACCGCGCCCGCATTGCCCCGTACGTAAAAGGCAAACGTGTTCTGGACCTCTACAGCTACATCGGTGGCTGGGGCATTCAGGCAGCAGCGTTCGGCGCCACTGACGTAACCTGCGTCGATGCATCTGCATTTGCACTGGACGGTGTGGAGCGCAACGCTGCACTGAACGGTTTTGCGGAGAAACTCACCTGCATCGAAGGTGATGTGTTCGCAGCCCTTAAAGAGCTGAAAGCCAGCGAAGAGCGCTTCGACGTGATCGTTGCCGACCCTCCGGCCTTCATCAAACGCAAGAAAGACCTGAAGAATGGCGAAGCCGGATACCGTCGCCTGAACGAGCAAGCCATGCGTTTGCTCAGCAAGGACGGCATCCTGATCAGCGCCTCGTGCTCGATGCATTTGCCGGAAGATGACCTGCAAAACATCCTGCTGACCAGCGCCCGCCACCTGGATCGCAACATCCAGCTGCTCGAGCGCGGCGGCCAGGGCCCGGATCACCCGGTACACCCGGCGATCGCCGAAACACGCTACATCAAGAGCATCACGTGCCGGTTGTTGCCAAATAGCTAAGCTGTAACGACTCCCTTTGAATCAAGGGGAGTCGTATTTCTCCAGCCGGATTTTCAGGTCACGAGTAGCAGATCTGAAACCGAAGCTCACTATCATGAGACCAAAAATTGCTACCGCGAATCCTAGAAGAATCACGGCCTCTTGATCGATTATCCCCGCTATAACCATCCCGAAAAACACCATGTTGCAGATACCCATAATTATCATCGTCGGGATATAGCTCATTCCAGGATTGCCCTTATCTCCTAGAGCATCAAGCTGCTCTTGAGGGGAGATCAACATGCATCGACAATGTGGACAGGCCAAAGGCTGCCTTATAAACAATGTTTTTTGCTGCTCCTTGCTTGGTAAAAACGTTTTGTCGCAATCACTGCAATCCGCCTTCATGCCTACGACACAAACAAAATTGTCGCCCACTTCATCCTCCCGACCAAACCGGGCCTCCCTAGTGGAAAGCGCTGCGGTGCGTCGGCATCCTATAGAGATGACTGGATGTAAAAAATCCGTCAGCAGCACTTTCAGAAACCTCCTACAAACAAAACTGTACGTTAGATACCACGATCATCTGCCGAGCTATTCGCTGTCATCCTAGCCAAGACTTTCTACCGCAAGTCAGAATTCCGTCACTGTCACACCCCGGCAATGAACCCGAACGTTTTTTGACGGTCAGTGTGTGGGGATGAAAAAGGATGGCGTTGCTGGCGTTGAGCCCCAAAAGGCTCATGTATTCCCCTTTTCGCCCATGCCGATCATCCATCGCAGTTGCAGCGCTTTTGCCCTGCAGATCACTGCCCCATCTTTACCGGCCCGACCATCGGCGCCTTTATCTTTCCTTTTATCGAAGATAACCATGTCTATGTCTCGTCATCTTTCAGCATTCATTTCTCGTCTTCCTCGTGTTTTCAACTACCGCACTCTAGGCGCTGGCTTGCTGATCGCTGCTTGCACTACAGCCCATGCGGCAGAACCCAAAGCCAACGACCGCTGGGTCAGTGACAGCCTCAATACGTATGTGCGCAGCGGACCAACCGACGGCTATCGGATTGTCGGTACCCTTAAGTCCGGCCAGAAGGTTGAGCTGATCAGCACTCAAGGCGAGTACAGCCAGGTGCGCGAGGGTGGTAACTCGGTATGGATTCCGACTGCCGACCTGCAAAGCCAGCCCGGCCAGGCCGAACGTCTGCCGGAGCTGACTGAACAGGTGGCTGATCTGAGTGGCCAGCTCAAGACCATCGATGACGGCTGGAAGGTGCGCGTGCAAGGCATGCAGGAAACCCTGGATACCCGTAAAAAGCTGATCGATGAGCTCGAAGCCCGCAGTAAAGACCTCAACGAGCAACTCACCGCGGCCCAGTCAGAACTGCGGACCACACAGGCCAAACTCGGCGATGAGAACAACCTCGTCCTGATGCGCTATATGGTCTACGGCGGCAGCATCGCCGGCGCAGGCCTCCTCGTCGGCCTGATCATCCCGGCCATGACACGCGGCCGTAAGAAGAATGATGGTTGGGTTTAAACCTGCGTAACGACAACTGACGCAATCGCGGGCAAGCGCGCTCCTACAGGGAAACGCATTATCAAAACTGATTTTGCGTTGCGGCACATGACGCCATCGCGAGCAAGCTCACTCCTACAGGGAAACGCATTATCAAAACTGATTTTGCGTTGCGGCACATGACGTCATCGCGAGCAAGCTCACTCCTACAGGGGAACGCATTCCAACTGTAGGAGTGAGCTTGCTCGCGATGACGTACTTAAAGCCAGACAGCATCCCAAAGCGGATAATCCCCAACGCGCTTTACCAACCTTGCTCTTAAGGGGTTCGCGATGATGTAGCGGGCGGCCTTCAGCAAATCCTCGTCGTAGCGCATGGCACGGTCGTGGAATCCTCGCTGCCAAAGCTGTTCGCTACATCCCCTCATACGATTGACCGCAATTGCACTACGGGATTTTGTGCCCTGCATCAGCGCTTGCAAAGTTCCAGACTGAAGCTCGACAAGCCAATGAAAATGATCCGGCATCACCACCACGCAAGTGAATGGATCAAACCCTGTTCCTGAGCACTTCGAAACTCTTTTACAACACAGCGTCCAAGCCTCCAATCCGCAAAAACAGGCTGTCGGCCCTGAGCTACAGAGGTGAGTAAATAGATCAGACCAGGCTGCGAGTACCTACCGGTGCGGGCTCGTTCACTACGGTGGAAATCTGACAATCCATTGCCCTCCGCTGAAAGCTTAAAACGCTAGCCTTCCGACGTTGATATTGCCGCAAAGCGAGTGCTGCCGAATGTATCGGATCCAGCGTTCATCCATAAATCCCACCCCACACATCCCTTCTGCGCCCTACAGGTGTAGAATCGGCGCTATTCATCGCCAGTCATCCCCGGCGGGTTTATGAGCTCAGGCCGAGCGCACGGTGATCCCGTGGCGTGTCGGTTTCCCTCGCAGCAAGCGGTCACTGCCGTTTGTCCGTGACGACACTAGAGGCTCAATCCCTTTCTATTTACCTGGTTAGCCGCCCGGAGTGCTCCATGCCTGATTACCGCTCTAAAACGTCCACCCACGGCCGCAACATGGCCGGCGCTCGTGCCTTGTGGCGCGCAACCGGGATGAAGGACGCAGACTTCAAGAAACCGATTATCGCCGTTGCCAACTCGTTCACCCAGTTTGTACCGGGCCACGTCCACCTCAAGGACATGGGCCAACTGGTTGCCCGTGAAATAGAGCGGGCCGGTGGCGTCGCCAAAGAATTCAACACCATTGCCGTGGATGACGGCATTGCCATGGGCCACGACGGCATGCTGTATTCGCTGCCGAGCCGCGAGATCATCGCCGACTCCGTCGAATACATGGTCAACGCCCACTGCGCTGACGCCATCGTCTGCATCTCCAACTGCGACAAGATCACCCCCGGCATGTTGATGGCTGCTTTGCGCCTGAATATCCCGGTGATCTTCGTTTCCGGCGGCCCGATGGAAGCCGGCAAGACCAAGCTCGCCTCCCACGGTCTGGATCTGGTCGATGCCATGGTCATCGCAGCCGACTCGACAGCGAGCGACGAGAAAGTCGCCGAATACGAGCGCAGCGCTTGTCCGACCTGCGGTTCATGCTCAGGCATGTTCACCGCCAACTCGATGAACTGCCTGACCGAAGCACTGGGTCTGGCACTGCCGGGTAACGGATCGACACTGGCCACTCACAGCGACCGCGAGCAGCTGTTCCTGCAGGCTGGCCGCACCATCGTCGACCTGTGCCGTCAGTACTACATCGAAAACAACGAAGCCGTGCTGCCGCGCAACATCGCCAACTTCAAAGCGTTTGAAAACGCCATGATGCTCGACATCGCCATGGGTGGCTCGACCAACACCATCCTGCACTTGCTGGCTGCCGCTCAGGAAGCCGAGATCCCCTTCGACCTGCGTGATATCGATCGCCTGTCGCGCACCGTTCCGCAGCTGTGCAAAGTGGCGCCGAACATCCAGAAGTACCACATGGAAGATGTGCACCGCGCTGGCGGTATCTTCAGCATCCTCGGCTCGCTGGCCCGCGGTGGTCTGTTGCACACCGACCTGCCGACCGTCCACAGCCCGTCCATGGAAGAAGCGATCGCCAAATGGGACATCACCCAGACTGACGATGAAGCTGTGCATACCTTCTTCCGCGCAGGCCCTGCCGGTATCCCGACCCAGACTGCATTTAGCCAGTCGACGCGTTGGGAAACCGTGGATGACGACCGTGAAAACGGCTGCATCCGCAGTTTCGAGCACGCCTACTCGCAGGAGGGCGGTCTTGCCGTGCTGTACGGCAATATCGCGCTGGACGGCTGCGTAGTGAAAACCGCGGGCGTCGACGAATCGATCCATGTATTCGAAGGCAATGCCAAGATCTTCGAAAGCCAGGACAGCGCTGTGCGCGGCATCCTTGCTGACGAAGTCCAGGCCGGCGACATCGTGATCATCCGCTACGAAGGCCCGAAAGGCGGCCCGGGCATGCAGGAAATGCTGTACCCGACGTCATACCTGAAATCCAAAGGTCTGGGCAAAGCGTGCGCGTTGCTCACCGACGGTCGTTTCTCGGGCGGTACTTCGGGTCTGTCCATCGGCCACGCGTCGCCTGAGGCAGCTGCAGGTGGCGCGATTGGTCTGGTGCGCGACGGCGACAAAGTACTGATCGACATCCCGAACCGCTCGATCAACCTGCTGATCGACGACGCAGAAATGGCCTCGCGCCGTGCTGAACAAGACAAGAAAGGCTGGAAGCCGGTTGAAGCGCGCCCACGTAAAGTGACGACAGCGCTGAAAGCCTACGCCCTGCTCGCTACCAGCGCCGACAAAGGCGCTGTGCGCGACAAGGCGTTGCTGGACAAGCTGGTGCCTTAAGCTTTTTCAGTGAACACAAAAAACCCGGCAGCGATGCCGGGTTTTTTATTGGGCTGACAGGATCAACGCAAAACCTGTGGGAGCGAATTCATTCGCGAAAGGGCCGGTACAAACGATACATATCCGTCGACTGGAACACCGCATTCGCGAATGAATTCGCTCCCACAGGGGGTCACGTCATTCTGTTATTTACTGAATCTCATCCGGCTTGACGATCACCCAGTTCTTGTCTGCGGTCACCGGCAAACCTTCTTTGGCCTGAGCCTCTGCGTTGCTTTTGATCATGCCGTTCAACTGAGTCATGTATTTGTCTTTGCGGTTGATCCACAAATGCACGCCGCCCTTGTTGACGTCTACGCCGTGGAACAGCATGTAGCCATCGCTGGTTGGCGTATCGCCTGCCACAAGCACCGGCTTCTTCCATTGGTCGATGTAGGTCAGGATCGCCGCTTGTTTGCCCGCCATCCAGGTCGCTGGTGTCCAGAGATAAGGCGTCAGCTCAAGACCAAGGTTGGCCTTCTCGTCGTACTTGCCTGCCGTGATCTGCTTGCGCGCGGTGGTCAATTCACCGGTTTTCTTGTCCTTGAGCAGCATAGTCACGCCGATCACGTTTTGCGGTTTGACGTTGTAGCCGTATTTGGGATCTGAGGCGACCATCCGTACCAACTCTTCGGATGCGGCGGTCATGACGTAGACCTCAATGCCGTTTTCCATCAGCTTGTTGAACAGCTCTTTCTGGCCGGTAAAGATGCGCGGCGGCTCGACATCGAGCTTCTTGACCACATCGCCATCGTAATAAGTGGCAGGGATCGGTTTACCCAGGGCCATCAGCTCATCGACATAGCCTTTGAGCTCCTTGAGGGTAAAGCCCGAGAACACTTGAGCGACCCATGGATAGCAAACCATGTCGTCGACTTCACAAAGGCGGTAGTAGTAGCTGAACAGGCTTTCCTTGTGATCAGCCGTGTCCTTGAAAGGCATCAGCTTGAGGGATGGATCGAGCTTCTCTCGGGTGATCAGCCCTTTGCTTTCCATGTACGGCAGCAGCGACTCTTCGAGATCGAAGCGGTAACTGGTGTTGTCCATGTCGAAAACCGCGTAATTGCCCTTGTTGGCATTGGCGGCAATCATCGCGTCGAGTGCTTTGGCGGCGGGCTCAGGCCAGTGTTTCAACTCGGTGGCAGCAAACGCCTGCCCGGCCAGACCAAGGCAGAGTGCGGCGGCAAGCAATCGTGGAGCGAACTTCATCGTGGTATCCCCCTGAAAGTTAAGAGGATGGACCGTAACAAATTATGATGACTGATTGGGGATGCCAGCGACTGTGTACGTTCCGAGGGCGTCACTCTGGAAGCGATTCGCGACGCAGATTTCCGATTACGACACTTTTATGACAGGAGCAATCGATCCTCGGTAGGAGCGAACTTGTTCGCGAGGCGATATTCCAGACGGCGAAAGGAACAATGCCTCGCCAACAAGTTGCCTCCTACCGGCGCTCCCAAACCTCAAAACTATACGCAGGCTTGTCATCCACCGCCGGGTTCAACACCTCGGACACCAACGCCCATTCGGCCAGATCAAACTCCGGAAACCACGCATCGCCTTCGGGACTCAGCGCCACGCGAGTCAGGTACAAGCGATCTGCCTGAGCCAGACCCTGGGCGTATAACTGCGCACCGCCGATCAGCATCACTTCCGCAACGCCCTGCTCCAGCGCCCATTCTTCAGCGCGGGCAACAGCGGACTCAAGCGACGTAAAGACCTCGGCACCCTCAAGCTGCAGATCCGCCTGACGCGTGACCACCAGATTAAGGCGACCTGGCAGCGGCCGCCCCAGCGAATCCCAGGTCTTGCGACCCATGATGATCGGCTTGCCGAGGGTCGTGGCTTTGAAGTACTTGAAATCCCCCGGCAAGTGCCAGGGCATGGAATTGTCGACGCCAATCACTCGGTTCTCACCAAGGGCGGCAATCAGGCTGAGCGGAAGTTGATTTTTCATGGCGGCGAGAATAACAGACGCTGACACTGAATTCGTAGCGGCCGATTTGCTCGAATACAGGGCGCAGAGGTTATGCTCCTTTACTGATTCATTCGACGAGACGCTGTGTGACTGCTCTGACTCCCCTCGATACTCTATGGCTGACCGAAGCCGTGCGCCTGCGCGAAGAACAGGCCGGTCCGCTGGAAGACCTTGAAGCCAACCGTCGCGCCCGGGCCAACGGTGGCGATCTGACGAACCGCGTGCAAAGCCGGGCCCTGTGGCTGGCCGAACGCGATGGCATGCGCTCCGCACTGCCACACTGGAAACAAGGCGCCCGACTGGCCCTGATTGCACTGGCGATTCTCTCGGTACTCAGCGGTGCCGGGCTCGCCTTCGCGGCGCTGGGCGACGGCCAAACGCCGGTCAATGTGTTCTGGGCGCTGGGCAGCCTGCTCGGGCTGAACCTGATTATGCTCTTCAGCTGGGCGATGAGTTTTAGCGTCGCCGGGCAAAACACCGCCAGCCTTGGACGCCTCTGGCTATGGCTCAGTGAAAAGCTTGCCCGCGATGCCCAGGCCGCCCAACTTGCCCCTGCGCTGATTGTGCTGTTGCAGCGCAAACGCCTGAATCGATGGGTGCTGGGGGCGGCGATACATGGTTTATGGCTGCTGGCACTGGTCAGCGCGCTGGTGCTGCTATTGATGCTGATGGCGACGCGACGTTATGGCTTTGTGTGGGAAACCACTATTTTAGGCAGCGACACCTTCGTCAGCCTGACCCAGACCCTCGGCATTCTCCCGGCCATGCTGGGCTTCAGCGTACCGGACGAGTCCATGATCCGCGCCAGCGGCGACAGCGCCCTGGTTGTTGAATCAGGTCGTCAGGCTTGGGCGGCATGGCTGGTCGGCGTGCTATTGGTCTATGGCATCGTGCCGCGCCTGATCCTTGCGCTGGTCTGCCTGTGGTGCTGGCGCATCGGCCGGGGTGCACTGAGTCTGGACCTGACCTTGCCAGGTTACAGCCAGCTTCGCGAACGCCTGATGCCCAGCAGCGAGAGACTGGGGGTCAGCGACGCTGCGCCAGAACAACTGCATCAAGTACAGCCCAATGGCACGGCACAACAAAGCAACGGCGCATTGTTGGTCGCTATCGAGCTGGACGATGAACAGCCATGGCCGCCGCTATTGCCGGAAAACGTGGTCGATGCAGGCATTCTCGACAGCCGGGAATCCAGGCAAAAACTGCTAGATCAACTGACCCGCTTTCCGCCTGCCCGGTTGGTGATTGCCTGCGACCCACGTCGCTCACCTGATCGCGGCAGCCTTGCGCTGGTTGCCGAACTGGCTCGCTGTGCGGGCGCAACACGAGTCTGGTTGCTATCGGCCCCTGCCGGGCAACATCTGAACGCAGAGCGAGTCAGCGACTGGCACGCGGCGCTGCAGCAACTGGATCTCGCGTGGAGCGACAGCGCGCCACTGAACTGGCTGGAGACGGGTCATGACTGACAAGGACAAGATCCGCCCGCTGAAACTGTCGGTGGTCGGCCACACCAATGTCGGCAAGACCTCGCTGCTCAGAACGCTGACTCGCGACGTAGGCTTCGGGGAAGTCTCCCATCGGCCGAGCACCACCCGCCATGTGGAAGGCGCGCGGTTGTCGGTAGATGGTCAGGCACTGCTTGAGCTCTACGACACGCCGGGCCTGGAAGATGCCATCGCGCTACTGGACTTTCTCGAACGCCAGGATCGACCGGGCGAGCGGCTGGACGGCCCCGCACGGCTGGCACGCTTTCTGGAGGGCAGTGAAGCAAGGCAGCGCTTTGAGCAGGAAGCCAAAGTCATGCGCCAGTTACTGGCCTCTGACGCCGGCTTGTACATCATCGATGCCCGTGAGCCGGTACTGGCCAAGTACCGCGACGAGCTGTCGATCCTGGCCAGTTGTGGCAAACCGTTGCTGCCAGTCCTGAATTTTGTCAGCAGTGCAGAGCACCGGGAGCCCGCATGGCGCGAGGCACTTGCACGACTGGGTCTGCATGCGCTGGTGCGCTTTGATAGCGTCGCGCCGCCAGAAGATGGCGAGCGGCGCCTTTATGAAAGCCTTGCCCTGCTGCTGGAAAACTCCAGAGATCAACTGGAACGGCTGATTCTGGATCTTGAGGCCCAGCGCGAAATCCGACGGCAAAGTGCTAGCCGGTTGATCGCGCAGTTACTCATCGACTGCGCAGCCTGCCGCCGCAGCGTTTCCACTGAGTCGGGCCATGAGCAACAAGCTATCGATGAGTTGCGCAAAGCGGTGCGCCAGCGCGAACAGCGTTGCGTGGAGGAACTGCTCAAGCTTTACGCGTTTCGCGTTCAGGACGCGGCAGCCAGCGATTTGCCGCTGCTGGACGGGCGTTGGGGCGACGATTTGTTCAACCCGGAAACCCTCAAGCAACTGGGCGTACGAGTCGGCGGCGGGATAGCCGCAGGCGCGGCAGCGGGTGCCGGTGTCGATTTGCTGGTGGGTGGCCTCACCATGGGCGCAGCGGCCTTGGCCGGGGCGATTGCCGGTGGTGCATTACAGACTGCACGCAGTTACGGCGGACGATTGCTCGGCAAGATTAAAGGCCAGCGCGAACTGACGGTGGACGATGCTGTACTTCGCCTGCTTGCGCTGCGTCAGCGCCATTTGCTGCTGGCCCTCGGCGCACGGGGCCACGCAGCGATGGAAAGCATCCAGTTGACCACACCACAGGATAAAACCTGGCGCGAAGGTAAACTGCCGGAAGCTCTGCACAAGGCTCGTGCACATCCGCAATGGTCGTCGCTGAATCCGGGGGCGAAGCTGAATCAGGCGGAGCGGCATGAGCAGATTGAAGAGTTGGCGAAAGTGATATTCGAATCCTGAAAAATTTTCCCTGCCTGTAGGAGCGCGCTTGCCCGCGATCGCGTTTTTTCCGGCACTTTGATGTTGGATGGAGGAAAGTCATCGCGGGCAAGCGCGCTCCTACACAGACTGTGTGAAAACGTAGCGAGCGACGGCAAGACAAGGCAAAAACAGGCGAAAAAGCGGAGTCTAGGTGTTCTAAATGAGCATTTTTCGCCTGTTTTTAACGCAGTATTGCCGAGCGCAGTAGTTTTCACACAGTCTGTACAGGAATAGCGCTCGGCCACCACCGGTAGTCGCTTTGCAAAATTTTGCCTACGCGAAATCAACAAGCACCGGTATCATCGCGCGCCCGATACACCCGGAACCGTATTGCTCATGAAACCGACCTTGATCGCCGCCGCAGAAATCGACCGTATCGATACTTGGGCCAAATACTCCAGCCATATGTGCGGAGGCTGTATTTCCAGCTGCTGCACGCTGCCTGTTGAAGTGAAGATCAAGGACTTGATCCGCATCGGCATCGTCGATGACTTCGAGCGGGGCGAACCGGCGAAGAACATCGCCAAGCGTTTGCAGAAGGAGGGGATTGTCGAGCGCTACAACCAGAAGTCCGAAATCTTCACCTTGCAGCGCATGAGCAATAACGACTGCCTGTATCTGGATCGCAAGAGCCGCCTGTGCACCATCTACGACAAACGCCCGGATACGTGCCGCAACCACCCCAAGGTTGGGCCACGTCCCGGCTACTGCGCTTACAAGCCTAAAGATGTGGTTCGTCAGGCCAGCGGCACGCTGAAGAACAACACCAGCACGCCGTTTCCGAAGTTCTGACACCGGACTGTCGCGCCTGCAAAGTCAGCGATCAGTAAGCACCACACAAACAAAAACGCCCCCGACCTTGCGGTCGGGGGCGTTTTTTCAAGCCTGATTAAAAACTAATCAGTTCTTGGCTTTCTTGGCAGCGCGGGTACGCTCGCTTTCGTCCAGGATCTTCTTGCGAAGACGGATGGACTTAGGAGTCACTTCGCACAGCTCGTCGTCCTGGATGAATTCCAGAGCCTGTTCAAGGGTGAACTTGACCGGTGGAACCAGAGCGATGGTCTCGTCTTTACCCGAAGCACGCATGTTGTCGAGCTTCTTGCCTTTGGTTGGGTTGATACCCAGGTCGTTGTCGCGGCTGTTCAAGCCAACGATCTGACCGCAGTAGATCTCTTGACCGTGCTCAACGAACAGCTTGCCACGAGCCTGCAGGGTTTCCAGCGAGTAGGTCAGAGCCTTGCCAGTTTCAACCGAAACCAGAACGCCGTTCTGACGGCCCGATACATCGCCCGACTTCATGGTGTCGTAACGGTCGAAGATCGAGGTCAGGATGCCTGCACCGGAGGTGAGGGTCAGGAACTCGTTACGGAAACCGATCAGACCACGAGCAGGGATGTTGTACTCAAGGCGCACACGGCCCTTGCCATCCGGAACCATGTTGGTCAGATCGCCTTTACGCAGACCCATTTGCTCCATGATGGAACCCTGGGATTCTTCTGGCAGGTCGATGGTGACGTTTTCAAACGGTTCCTGCTTCACGCCGTCAACAACACGGATGATCACTTCTGGACGACCGACACCCATTTCGAAGCCTTCGCGACGCATGGTTTCGATCAGTACCGACAAGTGCAGCTCACCACGGCCCGAGACCTTGAACTTGTCAGCGGTGTCGCCTTCTTCAACGCGCAGAGCAACGTTGTAAAGCAGCTCTTTGTCCAGACGTTCCTTGATGTTACGGGACGTCACGAACTTGCCTTCTTTACCGCAGAACGGCGAGTCGTTTACTTGGAAGGTCATCGAAACGGTAGGTTCGTCAACGGTCAACGGCACCATTGCTTCCACGTTCAGTGGATCGCACAGAGTGTCGGAGATGAACAGCGAATCCATACCGCTGATGCAGACGATGTCGCCAGCGGCGGCTTCTTCAACGTCGATGCGGTGCAGACCGTGGTGACCCATCAGTTTCAGGATACGACCGTTACGGCGTTTGCCGTCGGCGCTGATCGCTACAACCGGGGTGTTCGGCTTGACGCGACCACGAGCGATACGGCCAACGCCGATAACACCCAGGAAGCTGTTGTAGTCCAGAGCGGAGATCTGCATCTGGAAAGGACCGTCACGGTCAACAGACGGCGCTGGTACGTTGTCGACGATCGACTGGTACAGCGGGGTCATGTCTTCAGCCATTTCAGCGTGGTCCAGACCTGCAATACCGTTCAGGGCCGAGGCGTAGACGACTTTGAAATCCAGCTGTTCTTCGGTAGCACCCAGGTTGTCGAACAGGTCGAAGATCTGATCCAGAACCCAGTCCGGACGCGCGCCTGGACGGTCAACCTTGTTGATGACCACGATTGGACGCAGGCCGGCTTCGAAAGCCTTCTTGGTCACGAAACGGGTTTGCGGCATAGGGCCGTCTTGAGCGTCAACCAGCAGCAGCACGGAGTCAACCATCGACATTACGCGCTCAACTTCACCACCGAAGTCGGCGTGGCCCGGGGTGTCCACGATGTTGATGTGGTAGCCGTTCCAGTTGATGGCGGTGTTTTTCGCCAGAATGGTAATACCGCGCTCTTTCTCCTGGTCGTTGGAGTCCATCACGCGCTCGTCGTTGAGCTCGTTACGCTCCAGAGTGCCGGATTGGCGCAAGAGTTTGTCTACCAGGGTAGTTTTACCGTGGTCAACGTGAGCAATGATGGCGATGTTGCGTAGATTTTCGATCACTTGTGTATCTCGATCAGAGGATTCGGTTAGCTGAATACTGCTAAACAGCTATTTATAACGTCAGAGTCGGCCAAAGCCGTTACGGCTAGACGACTGGCGTCGGGGGGCCGGTGACGCAAGCCACAGGCAAACAGCCCCGGGCACTTAGCTCGGTCTATAAACGCGCACATTGGCATACCCCTCACTGAGCAAATGGTGAGCATGCAGGCGACTCATGACGCCTTTGTCGCAATACAACAGGTACTGGCGCGTGTTATCCAGTTCCTTGAAGCGGCTGTTCAGTGCATAGAACGGCAGCGCCTGTACTTCAATACCAGGCAATACCAGCGGCTGATCTTCCTGAGCATCCGGGTGACGGATGTCAACGATGACCTGCCCTGCCAGTGCCTGACTGACTTCTTCTATCTCGACACTCTGGCTCAGATCGTCAATCACACGATCGATCGAAACCAGTTTGGCGTTCTCCAGCGCTCGCTCGAGAACCGCCATGTCGAACTGTTGCTCTTCGTACTCAACGCGGTTTCGCTTGGCGTTGGTCTTGGGGTTGATCGAAATCACCCCGCAATACTCAGGCATATGCCTGGCGAAATCGGCAGTACCGATTTCAACCGCCTGATCGACGATGTCCTGCTTGTGGCTGGTGATCAACGGACGCAAAACCAGCTTGTCAGTCGCGGCGTCAATCAACGACAGGTTCGGCAACGTCTGGCTGGCAACCTGTGAAATCGCTTCGCCGGTAACCAGCACATCGATATCAAGACGGTCAGCGATAGAGGATGCAGCGCGTAACATCATACGCTTCAAAACTACACCCATATGACTGTTATCGACTTTCTGCAGGATTTCTCCGAGAACTTCCTCGAAAGGCACGCTGATAAACAGCACGCGCTGGGAGCTGCCGTACTTCTTCCAGATGAAATGCGCGACTTCCATCACGCCCAGTTCATGGGCACGACCGCCCAGATTGAAGAAGCAGAAATGCGCCATCAGCCCGCGACGCATGACCTGATAGGCCGCCACGGTCGAATCGAAACCACCGGACATCAACACGAGGGTTTGTTCGAGGGCGCCTAACGGGTATCCGCCGACACTATTGTGCTGGCTGTGGATGACAAACAACCGTTTGTCGCGAATTTCCATTCGCACCACGATTTCCGGCTTTTTCAGCTCGATACCGGCCGCACCGCACTGCTTGCGCAACTGACTGCCGACGTATTTTTCGACATCCATGGAGCTGAATGCATGTTTGCCCGCGCGCTTGCAGCGCACTGAAAACATCTTGCCCGGCAGCAGATCGGCGTAGTGCAGCTTGCACTTGGCAACGATGTCGTCCATGTCGCCCAGCGGGTATTCGGCCACCTGAAGGAAATTGGCGATACCCGGCATGCAGCTCAGGCGGTCGGTCATGTCCTGCAGGACCTTGGGGTCGGTCAGTTTCGTCTGAACCTCGAGGTTGTCCCACGAGCCATCCACCACCAGTACCGGGTCCAGATCACGGAGCACGGTACGGATATTCTTGGCCAGCTGGCGGATGAATTGCTTACGCACCGGCGGGCTTTTGATGATGATTTCGGGGAAGACTTTTACGATTAGTTTCATGAAAACAGCGCGCGAGGTGCCAGCCGAAAAAGAGGGGGCGGGATTATAGCGGAAATTGCTCAAGGTTTAACCAGTTATCGTGCAACCAATCATCGACGCACCAAAAAAGACCTGTCGGACAATATGCAGCCTCATTGTGGTGCGTTAAATTTTCAAATCGACGATTTTTATCCCTGAATTGCTAGCGTTTCGGGCATAAAACCCATCTCGGGGCACTGGCATGCAATTTGCTCCCTTGTGAGGCAGGTTGCCTTGGCAGAGTATTTGCGCCGGCATCACCCAAATTCTAAGGGCCCAAACCATTAAATAGGCCCGAAGCCACCCGGAGGACACCATGTCGAAGTCGGTTCAACTCATCAAAGATCATGACGTTAAGTGGATTGATCTGCGCTTCACGGACACTAAAGGTACACAGCACCACGTGACCATGCCGGCTCGTGATGCGCTGGAAGACGACTTCTTCGAAGTCGGCAAGATGTTCGACGGCTCCTCCATCTCTGGCTGGAAAGGCATCGAAGCCTCCGACATGATCCTGCTGCCGGACGACGAAACTGCCGTTCTCGATCCGTTCACCGAAGACCCAACCCTGATCCTGGTTTGCGACATCATCGAACCTTCGACCATGCAAGGTTACGACCGCGACCCACGCGCTATCGCTCACCGCGCCGAGGAATACCTGAAGTCGACCGGTATCGGTGACACTGTATTCGCCGGTCCAGAGCCAGAATTCTTCATCTTCGACGAAGTGAAGTTCAAATCCGATATCTCCGGTTCCATGTTCAAGATCTACTCTGAGCAAGGTTCGTGGATGTCCGACGCCGACATCGAAGGCGGTAACAAGGGCCACCGTCCAGGCATCAAAGGCGGTTACTTCCCTGTTCCACCATTCGACCATGACCACGAAATCCGCACCGCAATGTGCAACGCTCTGGAAGAAATGGGCCAGACCGTAGAAGTTCACCACCACGAAGTGGCGACAGCTGGTCAGAACGAAATCGGCGTGAAATTCAACACGCTGGTTAAAAAGGCTGACGAAGTTCAGACCCTGAAATACGTTGTCCACAACGTTGCTGACGCTTACGGCCGCACCGCTACCTTCATGCCTAAGCCTCTGTACGGCGATAACGGTTCGGGTATGCACGTTCACATGTCCATCTCCAAAGATGGCAAGAACACCTTCGCAGGCGAAGGCTATGCCGGCCTGTCCGACACCGCTCTGTACTTCATCGGCGGCATCATCAAGCACGGTAAGGCACTGAACGGCTTCACCAACCCGGCTACCAACTCCTACAAGCGTCTGGTTCCAGGCTTCGAAGCTCCGGTCATGCTGGCCTACTCGGCTCGCAACCGTTCCGCTTCGATCCGTATTCCTTACGTCAGCAGCCCTAAAGGCCGCCGTATCGAAGCTCGCTTCCCGGACCCATCTGCCAACCCGTACTTGGCTTTCGCAGCACTGCTGATGGCTGGCCTGGACGGCATCCAGAACAAGATCCACCCTGGCGACGCAGCTGACAAAAACCTGTATGACCTGCCGCCTGAAGAGGCCAAAGAGATCCCACAAGTTTGCGGCAGCCTGAAAGAAGCCCTGGAAGAGCTGGACAAAGGTCGTGCGTTCCTGACCAAAGGCGGCGTTTTCAGCGACGACTTCATCGACGCTTACATCGCCCTGAAAAGCGAAGAAGAAATCAAAGTACGTACCTTCGTACACCCACTGGAATACGAGCTGTACTACAGCTGCTGATCCAGTCGCGTCAGCAATCGTGACGCACAAAAGAGGCCTCCTTCGGGAGGCCTTTTTTATGGGCGGGATTTGATATTCGGTACATAGTTGTTGCCTGAAGCGCTTTGCGCGAGTGCATGCTGTCGTATCGCGAACGCCGCCCCTGTAGGAGCGCACGAGCACCGCGAGGCCGCGATAGCGTTCTGTCTGATGTACCGCTATCGCGGCC
>NZ_JAGTPI010000016.1:0-102132 GCF_021147825.1 Pseudomonas quasicaspiana | reverse complement strand
TTGCGCTTCGATCAACATCACGTTGCTCGTTAGCGGGAGGCGAATTCTACAGCGTTACAACCTGCTGTCAACTGCCTTTTTTCACCGCTTTCGATCAACTTCATCGAAGCCTCTTCCGAGCCAACCGAACTGTCCAACTCATTGATTATCAAGGAGTTTTTCGTTCTGTCTGCGCCAGAAGAGGTGCGAATTATAGAGAGATTAGAGAGCCCGTCAACCCCTAATTCACGCTTTTGTTGGAACTTTTGCCTTCGCCCCCATTACACGCGGGATTCGCCTCGCAATCATTGGGATCCGGAGACTCAGCAACAGCACACCGATCACCGCATATAAAGACCATTCCTTCAGATCAGCCCTGACAATCCAGAACATATGCAGCAGGCCCAACCCCAAAATTACATAGATAAGCCGATGAAGTTTTTTCCAGCGACTCCCTAGCCGCCTCTGACTGTAGCGATTGGAAGTCACGGCCAAGGCCAGCAGGCATACAAAGGCAAGGCTGCCGACAATAATGTACGGACGCTTCACCAATTCGACACCCAACTGCGACCAGTCCAGTCCCAATATGAAAACGGCGTACGCGCTCATGTGCATGAATACGTAAGCAAAACACCAAAGCCCAAGCTGACGCCTGACAGCAATCCAGCCTGCCCACCCCGTCAGTTTTTGCAGTGGCGTCATTGCCAGCGTAATCAGTAGCAGTATGAGAGTGCCCAGGCCGAGCCTGTCGACAAGCACCTTCCCGGGATCAGGCCCCAACGCAAAGATCCAGGCCTGATAAAGCCAGAGCACCGGCGCAACACATGCAGCCAAAAAAACGCCGAAGCGCCAGAACGGGTAACGCATCAATAATTCTTCCGCAAATCCAGGCCTGTATATAAGGAGGCAACCTCCTCCCCGTACCCATTGAACATTTCGGTCTGTCGCACATTCGGACTGAACAAGCCGCTCGGCAACCTGCGCTCATGTGCCTGCGTCCAACGAGGATGGTCGACGGTCGGGTTCACGTTGGCATAAAAGCCATATTCGTTAGCCGCGATACTTTGCCAGGTCGTCTTGGGCTGCTCACTGACCAGACTGATTCTCACAATGGACTTCACGCTTTTAAAACCGTACTTCCATGGCACGACCAAACGCAGCGGCGCACCGTTCTGGTTAGGCAGCTCACGCCCATACATGCCAACTGCAAGAATCGCCAGAGGATTCATTGCTTCGTCCAGTCTCAGCCCTTCAACATAAGGCCAGTCGATCAATGCAAAACCCGAACGTTGCCCCGGCATGGTCTTTGGGTCCTGCAGCGTTTCAAAACGGATGTACTTCGCCTTGGCAGTAGGTTCGACCTGTTTGAGCAAAGCAGAGATTGGAAAACCAATCCAGGGAATGACCATCGACCAGGCTTCTACGCAACGCAGCCGATAAATGCGCTCTTCCAACTGATAGGGCTTCATGAAGTCTTCGAGCGCGTAACGACCCGGCTTGGCGACTTCGCCATCGATGACGACGGTCCACGGCTCGGTTTTCAGCGACCCGGCATTCTGCGCAGGATCTCCCTTGTCGGTGCCAAACTCATAGAAGTTGTTGTAGTGCGTCGCGTCCTTGAAAGGGGTAATCGCTTCCCCCTTTACGTTGACCGCCTGCCACTTGGTGTCGGGAAGCTTCTCGGCAAACCAGCCAGGCGCCTTGCCAGGCTCAACATCCGGGTAAAGAGAAGGATCGGCAGCACTCGCCCAACGCGGCATGGCACTGACAGCCAACCCGGTAAGCGAAGCCCCCAGGAGGGCACGACGAGAGAGGTAAATAGATTCAGGGGTAACGTCCGACTCTTTGCAAGCGGACGCTGTTGGAATTTTGATTAGCATGATGACTCCACAATCCAGAGGAACTAATGCACCAATAGACTGTGGAGTATGGGGGAAATTACATCATTCGCCCGTTTTGTGACGACGCAGACGTAACAAATACTGAATCGGGCCGGATGCCGCATAAGCGAGGAAAATCAGTAGCAAGATGCGCGGTGGGTCGCTGAACACGACAGCGAAGACCAGCACAACTGCCAAAATCGCGACAAACGGCACGCGCCCTTTCAGGTCCAGCTCTTTAAAGCTGTTGTACTTGATATTGCTGACCATCAGCATGCCCGCCGCGGCGACCAGCAAGGCCACCAGAAATGACAGCTTGGAGCCCTGGATGCCGTAATCGCTGAACGCCCAGACCGTACCGGCAACAACGCCCGCCGCAGCAGGACTCGCCAGACCGATGAAATAGCGTTTGTCAGCCTTGCCAACCATGGTATTGAAACGCGCCAGACGCAACGCTGCACCGGCCACATAGATGAAGGCGACCATCCAGCCGACCTTGCCCATGTCCCCCAATGCCCAGCCAAAAGCCAGGAGCGCCGGAGCGACACCAAATGCGACCATGTCGGACAGAGAGTCGTACTCCGCGCCGAACGCACTCTGGGTGTTGGTCATGCGTGCCACGCGGCCATCCAGGCCGTCGAGCACCATGGCGACGAAAATGGCGATTGCGGCAAAAGCAAAATACTTGCTCGCCCCGGCGCTGTCCCCAGCAGCCAGAGCGCTCTGTGCGCTCATGGAACTGATGATGGAATAAAAGCCGGCGAACAGGTTCGCAGTGGTGAACAGATTGGGCAGCAGATAGATACCGCGATGCCGGACCTTACGGCCTTCGTCGTCATGCCCTTCTTCAATATGCTCATCGATCGGTAGCAGACTTTCGGCGTCAGAGGCCTTGTTTGGCTCTTCAGGACGTTCGCTCATAGACTTTACCTTGCAACGGTGTGGAAAGTTTCGACAGATGCTTGCGACGAGTGTTCGCCTGCAAACGATGCAGCTTTATACCAGAAGCGTCTGCGCATAACGAAAAAACGCGGCCGATTGGCCGCGTTTTTCTAGCGCAGAGCTATGTCGCGGGGGACTTAGTTCTTGGCTTTGTCGACGATTTTGTTGGCACCGATCCACGGCATCATCGAGCGCAGTTGCTCGCCGATGATTTCGATACCGTGAGCGGCGTTGTTACGACGCTTGGCGGTCATCGATGGGTAGCCGGTAGCGCCTTCGCTGATGAACATCTTCGCGTATTCACCGTCCTGAATGCGCTTCAGAGCGTTGCGCATGGCCTGACGGGATTCAGCGTTGATCACTTCAGGACCAGTCACGTACTCGCCGTATTCGGCGTTGTTGGAGATCGAGTAGTTCATGTTGGCGATACCGCCTTCGTACATGAGGTCAACGATCAGCTTCAGTTCGTGCAAGCACTCGAAGTACGCCATTTCTGGAGCGTAGCCAGCTTCAACCAGCGTCTCGAAACCAGCTTTAACCAGCTCAACAGTACCGCCACACAGAACAGCCTGCTCGCCGAACAGGTCGGTTTCAGTCTCGTCCTTGAATGTGGTTTCGATGATACCGGTACGGCCGCCACCCACGCCCGAAGCGTAAGACAGTGCGACGTTTTTGGCGTTGCCCGAAGCGTCCTGGTAAACAGCGATCAGGTCAGGGATACCGCCGCCTTTGACGAATTCAGTGCGAACAGTGTGACCTGGCGCTTTTGGCGCGATCATGATCACGTCCAGATCGGCGCGTGGCACAACCTGATTGTAGTGAATCGCGAAGCCATGGGAGAAGGCCAGGGTAGCGCCCTTCTTGATGTTCGGCTCAACTTCGTTCTTGTACAGCGCGGACTGGAATTCGTCCGGGGTCAGGATCATGACCAGGTCAGCAGCAGCAACAGCCGAAGCAACGTCAGTCACTTTCAGGCCATGGGCTTCAGCCTTGGCGACAGTAGCCGAACCTTTACGCAGACCAACAGTGACATCAACGCCGGAGTCTTTCAGGTTGCACGCTTGCGCGTGGCCTTGGGAACCGTAACCGATGATGGCAACTTTCTTGCCCTGGATGATCGAAAGGTCGCAGTCTTTGTCGTAATAAACTTTCATGGAATTCCCCTGTTATCGTGGCCTTCAGGCCATTTTGCAAAATGAGATTAGATGCTCAGCACTTTGTCGCCACGGGCAATGCCCGTCACGCCGCTGCGTACTGTTTCCAGGATTGCGGCAGTGCCGATGGCCTGAATGAAGCTGTCCAGCTTGTCGCTCGTACCGGTCAATTGCACGGTATAAACGCTGGCTGAAACGTCAACGATTTGCCCGCGGAAGATATCCGTGGTGCGCTTGATCTCGGCGCGCTGGGCGCCCGTAGCCTTGACCTTGATGAGCATCAGTTCACGCTCGATGTGAGCGCTCTCCGACAGATCAACCAGTTTGACTACTTCGACCAGCTTGTTGAGGTTTTTGGTGATCTGCTCGATCACCTCATCCTGGCCGACAGTGGTCAGCGTCAGACGCGACAGGGTCGGGTCTTCAGTCGGCGCCACGGTCAGGCTTTCGATGTTGTAGTTGCGCTGCGAAAACAGGCCGACGACGCGAGACAATGCACCCGGTTCGTTTTCCAGCAAAAGGGAAATGATGTGCCGCATGATTAAGTCCGCTCCGTCTTGCTGAGCCACATATCGCGCATGGAGCCGTCTTTGATCTGCATCGGGTAAACGTGCTCGGTGACGTCAACCTGGATATCGATGAACACCAGACGGTCCGTCATGGCGAACGCTTCTTCCATCTTCGGCTTCAAATCTTTCAGATCAGTGATCTTCATACCGACATGGCCATAAGCTTCGACCAGTTTCACGAAGTCAGGCAGCGACTCCATGTAGGAATGCGAGTGACGACCGCTGTAGCTCATGTCCTGCCACTGACGGACCATGCCGAGCACGCCGTTGTTAAGCAGGATGATTTTCACAGGCAGACCGTACTGCAAGCAGGTCGACAGCTCCTGGATATTCATCTGGATACTGCCTTCACCCGTTACACACGCAACATGCGCTTCGGGGAAGCTCAGCTTGACACCCATCGCAGCCGGGAAGCCAAAGCCCATGGTGCCCAGACCGCCAGAGTTGATCCAGCGATTAGGCTTGTTGAAGCGGTAGTACTGCGCAGCAAACATCTGGTGCTGACCAACATCGGACGTCACAAAGGCATCGCCATTGGTGACTTCGCAAAGGGTCTCGATGACTTTCTGCGGCTTGATGACGCTGCCGTCGCCCGGGTTGTACGGGAACAGATCACGATCACCACGCCATTCGTCAATCTGCTTCCACCAGCTGGCAACCAGCGCTTTGTCTGGCAGCTCGCCGATTTCCTTGAGGGTCGCGACCATTTCAGTCAGAACGCTCTCAACCGGCCCCACGATAGGCACATCAGCCTTGATGGTTTTGGAGATGGAAGCCGGGTCGATATCGATGTGAATGATCTTGGCATTCGGGCAGAACTTCGCCGCGCCGTTGATCACACGGTCATCGAAACGCGCGCCAACAGCCAGGATCACGTCAGCGTGGTGCATCGCCAGGTTGGCGGTGTAGCTGCCGTGCATACCCAGCATGCCGACAAACTGACGATCCATGCCTGGATAACATCCAAGGCCCATCAGGGTGTTGGTCACGGGAGCGTTGAGCTTTTGCGCCAACTCGGTCAGCGGCTCGGAGCCATTGCCCATGATCACGCCGCCACCGGCATAAATGATCGGACGCTTGGCCGCCAGCAGCATTTCGACTGCCTTGCGGATCTGGCCTGAGTGACCACGAACAGCCGGGCTGTAAGAGCGCAGCTTGGCTTTCTTGGGGAATACGTATTCGAACTTCTCGGCCGGGTTGGTCATATCCTTCGGAATATCGACAACCACGGGACCGGGACGACCGGACTGCGCCAGGTAGAAAGCCTTTTTCAGCACTTCAGGGATTTCCGACGGATGCTTGATCATGAAGCTGTGCTTCACGATCGGCCGGGAAATACCGATCATGTCGGTTTCCTGGAATGCATCAGTGCCGACCAGCGTGCTAGCGACCTGACCCGACAGCACGACCATTGGAATCGAGTCCATATAAGCCGTGGCGATGCCGGTGATTGCGTTGGTAGCACCTGGGCCTGAAGTGACCAGTACCACACCGGCCTTGCCGGTAGCGCGCGCATAACCGTCAGCCATGTGCGTCGCCGCTTGTTCGTGACGAACAAGAATGTGGTTCACGGCAGGCTCTTTGAACAGGGCGTCGTAAATGTGCAGGAGGGCACCGCCTGGGTACCCGTAGATATGCTTAACGCCTTCGTCACGCAAAAAGCGGACGACCATTTCAGCGCCGGATAAGAGCTCCACGTTGTTCACCTCTAAAACGCCAGAATACCGTCCACAAACGAGGACGGGTCTTAATAGGTTTTACTGCCAAGCAGAGCATGAGCGACGGTGGTCGCCGACTACGTCAGCACTGACTGAGCAAGTATTGGGTAACCCCTGAGTGTTTCGGGGCGTTCCCACCCAGCGCGAGGTAACGCGTTGCGGGTGTTACAGGTCGGCGCGGGTATGCGCCTCATGATCTACCGAGATGGTCTGCTTCTGGCAGTCCCTTCACAGCGAACTTTGGATTGTTGTGATTCGCCTGCCCCAAGTCAAGTCATCCGTGAGCTTTCTTCCAATTAACCGCACCAAAGTGCGCCGGATAAGGTCATGAAGGCGGCCTTGTGATAGTTTTCAGGACAAACGTACCTGGAAGGAAGCAGCATGCGTTGCATGATTATCGCCGCCATGGTGGCGCTGGCTCTCGGCACAACCGCCCAAGCGGCTCAGATTTATAAATGGGTCGACGACCAGGGCGTGACCCATTTCGATGCTCAGCCCCCCGCAGGGCGACAAACCCAGCAGATCGATACCCAGAAACCGCCCGCCGTGCCCGCAACCGGCAACTCAAAGGCAGCCATTGACGAAGAGGCAGAGCAGCGGGCTGTAGATGACGTGGTCAAGAAGAAAATCACTCAGGAAGAGACCCGACGCGCCGAGGACTGCAAGATTCTAAGGACCAATCTTGCCCAGCTACAGAACAACCCTCGCGTGCGGGAACAGGTTGAGGGCGGGCTGAAACGTCTTTCGGAAGAGGAGCGGCAGGGCCGCATTACCGAGACCCAGCAGGCGATTAAAGATTATTGCCTTTAAACCTGCGGGCCCTGATGCAGGCATGAATTACCGGGTCTGACTGATCAACTGATCAAACTGCGCAAGCAACTGCTGCAATGGCCGGGTTTCGCGCTGGCGAGTGGCATAGACCATCTCGGCCATTTCCAGGATGCCCGAGGCATTCGGCAGCGGCAGATCATTCTCAAGAATGAGCTTCATTCTTGGCAGGAAAATCCATTGCAGCCATTGCTCGAACTCCAGCGTATCGACACAAAACGGTTCGCCACTGGAGAGCGCCTCTTCACTGGGCGGTAGATCACTCCACCAACCCAATGCCCGCAACTCGCGCTCGATCAGCAGCAAATGCTCGGCCACTTCAGGAAAGCGCTGATCCATCAAGCGCCGACCTTGGCTTTCTGACGAGCCAGCGCTGCACCGGACGCATCACCCTGCTTCTCACGTGCCTGGGCGATGATCTCCCACAGGCTGGCCTGCAGACTTGGGCGCCCATTCGCGTAAGTCAGACCACGACGCGCCAGTTGCTCGGCCTGAGCGGAATCGCCCTGAGCCAGTCGAACTTGTGCCAGCCGATAGATGACCTGCGGCTCCCGGGGAGCAACACGTTGCGCACGCTCAAGGCTCGAAGAAGCGCCATTGAGATCACCGCCGTTCTGCTGCTGCTGAGCGGTGGTCAACAGAGCCAGGACCGGGCCATCGAGTTGTTCATCGGCAGACAACCCGCTACCGGAAGACGGGATGCCACTTGGCGCACTGGACGCAGGCATGTTGTAAGTGTTGCCGGTAACGGGTGCGCTGACCGACGACGTGTCAATCGGCGGACTGACGCTGATCGGAGCCTGCCCAGCCGGGGCAGCATAGGTATCGATAGGTGCAGAACTACCGCCACCGCCACCCGGAATCATGACCACGACACCAGAATCCTGCGGCACGGACTGAGCTTGCGCAGGCGCCTGAGCAACGCTTGCCCGAGAAGCGCCATTGCGCGACACGCGCTCGCTGTTGGAAACCTTCGAACCCGAATCCACCACAGGAATCGAGCCACGTTCCACGCTGGCACAACCATTGAGCAGAGCAACAGCTGTCAACGCTGGTATTAACCACTTGTTCACTTTAGATCCTCTTTGGGGCGCTCAATTAATCTAGTTCAGCCAACCCTTGACCCAATCCATCACTTCCTGGGCCGGAGCCGCAGGCCCACCACAAGCAGCGCCGGGGGCAGGTTCACTGCCGCGAATATACGGCATCTGCACGGCGTTCGGGCAACCGGCATCAGATCCCTCGCCTGTCGCGGCATTGACCCACACCTGCACGACGTTATCAGGTTGCGCCATGTCCAGCGGCAGCGGATCCGCCTTGCTCATGAAACTGGTCCAGACCTGCAACGCACCGGTTGCACCGGTAAACGGCGTTTTGCCGTTGTCATCGCGACCCAGCCACACCACCGCCAGCAGGTCCTGACTGAAACCGGCAAACCAGCTGTCCCGGGAGTCGTTGGTCGTACCGGACTTACCCGCAAGATTCAGCGAGCTTGGCAATACGTTGTAGACAGAGCGACCGGTACCTTCGCGCATCACCCGCTGCATCGCATTCTGCAGAAGATAGATCGAGCCCGGATCGAAGCGCTGCTGAATCTGGAACGGGTAACGCTTGAGCGGCTCACCTTCAGCAGTCAGCACGCTGCGGATACCGCGCATTGGCGTGTTGAAACCGCCGTTCGCGATGGTCTGGAACATCGTTGCAACCTGAATCGGACTCAATGCACCGGCACCCAGCAACATCGATGGATACGCAGGCCAATCAACGTCAACACCCAGTTTGCCGATGGTTTTGAATACGTTCGGCACACCAACTTCCAGGCCGATTTTAGCGCTGGACAGGTTGTAGGAATGCGCCAGGCCCTGATACAGGAAAATATTACCGTGAGCCTTGTGATCGAAGTTTTGCGGCTTCCAGATCTGGCCGTCGGCACCTTTGACCTGGAATGGCTCATCGGCCACCCAACTGGTCAACGTGTACTTGCTCGGACGCTCAAGTGCGGTGAGATAAATGGACGGCTTCACCAATGAGCCAATCGGTCGCACTGCGTCGATGGCCCGGTTGAAACCGGCATAACCTGCCTTGCGGCTACCGATCAGCGCCTGGACCTCACCGGTTTCCGGGTTGGTCACGACCATGGCCGCTTCAACGTCATCGACACCCTTGCGGCCCGACAGACGCTTGAACGTCTCGCTCATGGCCGACTCGGACTTCATCTGCAGGATTGGATCAAAGCTGGTGAAGATGCGCAGACCTTCTTCAGTCAAGTCTTCGTCGCGATAGTCTTCGCGCAGTTGGCGTTTGACCAGATCAAGGAAGCCCGGAAAGGAGCTGTCGGCCAGGCTACCGGTCTTGGTCACGCCCAACGGCATCTTCTTGGCTGCGGCTACTACTTCAGCCGTGGCCACGCCCTGTTGTTCAAGCAAATCGAGCACCAGATTACGTCGCTCAAGGGCACGTTCCGGGTTACGACGCGGGTTGTAATAGGAAGGCCCTTTGACCAGACCGACCAACAACGCGACCTGATGCAACTTGAGCTCTGACAACGGCTGACTGAAGAAATATTGACTGGCAAGGCCAAAGCCGTGCACCGCGCGCTGACCGTCCTGACCGACGAACACCTCGTTGAGATAAGCCTCAAGGATTTCCTGCTTGCTGTAGTGGATCTCCAGCAACACAGCCATCATGGCTTCGGTCAGTTTGCGGGTCAGGCTGCGCTCATTGGTCAGGTAGAAGTTCTTGACCAACTGTTGCGTCAGCGTACTCCCGCCCTGACGCATCTGCCCGGCAGAGGCATTGATCCAGAATGCACGGGCGATCGACTTGGGCGACACGCCAAAGTGATGGTAGAAATCGCGATCTTCAACGGTTACAAGTGTATCAAGCAGATACGGTGGAGCCTGATCGAGCTTGATCAGGATCCGGTCTTCGAGATTCTTCGGGTACAGCCCACCGATCATCAGCGGTTCCAGACGGGCAACTGCCAGCTTGGCGCCATTGGCCGAAGAAAGGTCCGCAACATAGTCGCCGGAGAAACGGACACGGATCTGCTGGGCAGGATCGGTGCCTTCATAGAACTGAAAACCCCGGGTATTAAGGTCTACGGTATTGCCGCTCACAGCAGCTGCGCCCGGACCATTGGCAACGCTTTCGCGCCGATAACCCAGCGCATCAAGCTCAATCAGGAAGTCATCCTTGCTCAGCTTCTGCCCGACAAACAGCTCCAGAGGCCGCGCATATACTTTGGCCGGAATCATCCAGCGCTTGCCGGAAAACTTCTCTTGAACGATGGCATCAAGGTAAATGGCGAAGCCAGCCAGCACCACGAGCCCGACAATGCCGAGCTTCAATCCCCAGCCCAACCAGGTACGAAGTCCGCCAGAGGCAGGTTTTTTTGCTTTGCGAGAGGATCGAGTACGAGTCATGGCGGCGGATTATACGCACTTTGCCGGGGTTCGAAAGACACCCTTACCGGAGGTTTGCAGCCTCGCGCCAAGCGGCCATAATGCCCACCTTGACGCACTTAATGAAACATCACTATTGAAGGATCGTCCGTGAGCCAGTCACTGATTGCAGCCCTGCAGAACCCCGCGCTGTTTCCGCATCCGGTCGAGGGCTTTCAGCTCATCGAAACGCACATTTCGTGGGTACTGCTCACCGGTCCATTCGTTTACAAATTCAAGAAGCCGGTCAACTTCGGTTTTCTGGACTTCACGACGCTTTCAGCGCGTGAACACTTCTGCAAGGAAGAGCTGCGTCTCAACCAGCGCCTGACCGACGACCTGTATCTGGAAGTCATCCCGGTGACCGGCAGTGCCGAGGCACCGCAACTGGGTGGCGAAGGCGAAGTCATCGAATATGCGCTGAAAATGCGCCAGTTCTCGCAAGACGGTTTGTTGAGTACGTTGCAGGCCAATGGCGAGTTGACGTCGACGCACATCGACAACATCGCCACGCAGATCGGCCAGTTCCACATTGATGCGCCAAAGGTGGGTGCTGAAAATGAGCTGGGGTCGCCTGATACCGTCATGGCCCCGGTCCTCCAGAACTTCGAGCAGATTCGCCCCCTGATCAGCGAAAAATCAGACCTGCAGCAACTCGATGCCCTGCAAGCATGGGCTGAATCGAGTTTCGAAAGGCTCAAGCCCCTGCTCGCGCAGCGTAAAGCCGACGGTTTTATCCGTGAGTGCCACGGCGACATTCATCTGGGCAATATGACCCTGATCGATAACAAGGTCGTGATCTTCGACTGCATCGAGTTCAACGAACCGTTCCGCATGACCGACGTCTATGCCGATATCGGCTTCCTGGCTATGGACCTGGAAGATCGCGGTCTGAAATCCCTGGCTCGTCGTCTCATCAGCCAGTATCTGGAACTGACCGGAGACTATCAGGGGCTTGAGCTGCTGAACTTCTATAAAGCCTACCGTGCGCTGGTTCGCGCCAAGGTTGCGCTTTTCAGCATGCCAGCAGGCGCCGATGCGGTTCAGCGCGGCGCGACCCTGCGTCAATATCGCAATTACGCAAACCTGGCAGAAAGTTACAGCGCTATTCCTTCGCGCTTCCTGGTTATCACTCACGGCGTATCTGCTGTGGGCAAGAGCCATGTTGCCAAACGTCTTGTGGATTCCCTGGGCGCCGTACGCCTGCGTTCGGACGTAGAACGTAAACGCCTGTTTGCCGGGCAGGACGCCAACCTTTATGACGCTGACGCAAGCCAGGCGACTTATGCACGTCTGCATGAATTAGCCGCAGTCGTCCTGCGTGCCGGGTTCCCGGTGGTTATAGATGCAACGTACCTGAAACAGGCTCAGCGCGAGTCGGCGGCAAAAGTTGCCGAAACCACTGGCGTGCCGTTCCTGATCCTCGACTGTGATGCCCCCGAAGCAGTCATTGCAGGCTGGCTCGCCCAGCGTCAGGCAGAAAACACAGACCCTTCCGACGCAACGCTGGAAGTTATCCGGGCACAGCAGGCTAGTCGTGAACCGCTGACTGCGGAAGAAACCCTGCACAGCAAGCGCGTCGAAACCAACAAAAGCAGCGACCTCGACAACCTGATCGAAAACCTTCGTCAGCGCCTTCCCGCGCTCTAAAACAATGTTTTGAGCCGTTTAGCAGTTAGTGCTTCACGGCTTCAAAATAGTGGCGATATACTGGCGTCACAATTCTAACGGAACGGAAAAGCGAGGCGCTTATGAGTCAGCCCAAAGTACTGGATTCCCCACTGTACGCGATGCTGCGCAATGATGACGTTGCGGGGTTCAACCAAGAGAAACCCAAGTCAGGCACCATTGATTTCCAAGGTGGCGACTTCCGCGGGCTGGACTTGCGCAATCTCGACACAGACGGCATCGACTTCACCAATGCCTATTTCCGATCCGCTGACTTGCGCGGCCTTGACCTGAGCAGCACCCCACTGGAAGGCGCAAGCATCGCCCACGCACAGATCTCGGGGACATTCTTCCCCCGCGAACTGAGTGCTGACGAAATTCTGATGTCGGTCAACTTCGGTACGCGCCTGCGCTACCGCACGCACTGATTTCAGCGCACGTTCCGCCTGGATCACGCCCGCATGCGCAATGCATGCCGGGCTGACTCTCTACAGCCTCCCGCCCACTGATCACCTGACGCTATCTACCCGATCACCTGCCCTGCGCCCTCTCCCCTAAAAGCTACAATTCTTTATGACTTGCCAGGTTTTCACCACAGTCAGAGCTCAGCATCGCACGGAGGCATGATGAACGATGAACTGCAACACCTGAAAAACGTCGGCAAGACTTCAGCCCAATGGTTGCACGCCGTGGGCATACACAGCGCTTCTGATTTACGTCGTATGGGCGCTGTAGATGCTTATCAGGCAGTACGGAATAGGGGATTTCGAGCGACCAGAGTGTTGTTGTATGCGATTGAGGCAGCGTTGATGGATATTCACTGGATTGACCTGCCCATAGATCGCAAGAACGCTTTGAACAGACAGGTCAACCACCGCAGAGGTCTTGGAAAGGGACTGATTGAGCCCCCTCAGAAAATAGATGAAAAGAAGTCATTGACTTGCAAATGAGAATCGATATGATTATCACAACCGGTCGCGAGACTGGCCGATAACTGAAAGACCTTGGTTCGGACTTTCAGATTATCTCCTCATCAGGCTAATCACGGTTTTTGACCCGGCTTTTTGCCGGGTCTTTTTTTGCCCGCGATTTCTTCTCGACGGGCAAAAAAAGCAAACCATTTATCAGTAGCCGTCACCACGGGAAACCGATTCAACAACCCCGAGCTTTGACAGGATGTCGTCCAGCAGGCTCGACCCCACCAACCTGACGCGCTCATCACTGACCCACTGCGGACCGAAGCGCGCGCGAGCCATTTCGATAAACTGTCTGGCGTCATCGAGGGTCCGCAAACCGCCACAGAACTTGAGCCCTACCTGCCCACCCACTTCAACAAGGCTTTCAAGCATGACTCGCACAGCCTGTGTAGTGGGAGGCGTCACCAGCTTGCCGGTGCTGGTCTTGATAAAGTTGGCACCCGCAATGATTGCCGCCAGACAGGCGTCACGAATGATCTGCGGATCGCGCAGATCGCCAACCTCCAGAGTTACCGTGAGCACCATGTCCGGCCCGCACGCCGCACGACATGAAGCAACCATATTTGCCCCGGTCTGCTGATCGCCTGACAGTAAAGTGCGGAACGGGTACACCAGGTCGATCTCGTCGGCCCCGGACATGACTGCGGCGCGCGTTTCCGACATCACAGCTTCTTCATTCGCGGAGCCGTAAGGGAAATTGACCACGGCGACCACGCGAATATCGCGATGCTGAAGTCGATCCAGGGTCGTGCGAGCCAGCAACACGAATCGCGGATACACACAAATTGCCGCGATCGGTCCCAACGGTGTCATTGCCCGATGACACAGGCCAACGATGCGCGACTCAGTGTCGTCAACATCCAGCGCCATCAAATCAAACAGGCTGATTGCCTGGCGTGCCAATTGCTCATCTTCAGTGGAGATGTCCATGCTCATGTGCCGTCCTCGAACGCTTCAAAATGAAAGCGAGAACATATAGGAGCGAGAGGCATGCAGGTGCCCGACAAGGCACAGAGAGAGGAGTACTACGTGATTACAGGAAATTTCCGAAGTAAAAGTCGGTGTCTGAGTCTGGAACACAGCATCAGGAGTCTTGATTGAAATGCGGCACCTGTGGGGGGGGGGGCTGCTCGCGATAAGGCTGGACGCAATTCACTTTAGATCGCATCCAGCCGTATCGTCGAAATGCCGCCCGGACCAAGCACCGCTTGCGCAGCATCTAAAGATATCCCCCAACCCCGGAAAGAACTGCCACAATTTGCCACCTGAGAACCAACGTCACGAGCCCCAACGGAGGCCCAGGTGAAATTGCTCTGCACCGGAGATCAGCTGCCGGAAGCCCAAAGCCGCGGTTTTGAAATCAATGGTCGCAAGCTGTTTGCCACAAGGCGTAACGGGCAGGTGTTCGTCTATGACAACCGCTGCCCGCATCGTGGCGTACCGCTGGAATGGCAGCCGGACCAGTTTCTGGACCCCAGCGCAAGCCTGATTCACTGCGCCACTCATGGAGCCTTGTTCCTGATTGAAAGCGGCGAATGCGTCGCAGGCCCCTGTGAAGGAAGATCTCTGACCGGAATTACCAGCCACGAAGACCATCAAGGCATCTGGATCGACATACCCGGCGGCAACTGATCAGGCTCTTTTGCCCAGCGAAGCTGCAAGGGCCGATCAATGAAGATTTCTTCAGGCGTCAACTGCACGCCATACGCCAAGACCTCAACACCCGCCGCAACCGCCTCGCGCAATGCAGCAGCGTAGCCTGGGTCTACTTCCTCCGCAGGCCGCACGGCTTCGATGTCGGTCAGGTTCACGCAATACAACAACACGGCACGTACCCCCTCACGCGCCAGGTTCGCCAATTCCCGCAAGTGTCGTGCGCCACGCAGGGTGACCGCATCCGGAAACGCCGCCACCGCAGAGCCGTCAAAACCCAGGGTGACACTTTTGACCTCTACGTAAGCCGGCCCCTGAGGGTAATCAAGGCGGAAATCCACCCGGCTTTTTTCCTGACCATAGGCTACTTCGCGCTTGAGAGCGGTAAAGCCGTTCAACTCGGTGATCACCCCGGCGCGCAACGCTTCTTCTACCAGGGTGTTGGCACGTCCGGTGTTGACACACGCCAGGCGTCCCTGTGGGGTTTCGCTGATTTCCCAGGTGCCCGGCAACTTGCGCTTTGGGTCATTGGAGCGGCTGAACCACACACGCCCGCCCGGCATCATGCAATTGAACATCGAGCCGGTATTGGGGCAATGGATGGTCAGCAGCTCACCGCTGTCGGTTTGAATGTCCGCGAGAAAGCGCTTGTAGCGCAGCAACAGCACACCTTGTTCAAGCTTCGGAGAAAAATGCATCAGCCTTGCCAGCTCCTTAGCCCGCGAGCAATTCGCTCAACCGCCTCCTGCAAACGCGGCAGGCTCTGGGTGTAGGCGAAACGCACATGGTGCCCCGCCTGGAAGCGCCCGAAGTCCAGTCCCGGCGTGATTGCAACGTGCTCGGTTTCAAGGAAGTGCTGGCAAAACGAGTAGGCATCGCCCCCGAACGCGGCGATGTCGGCATACAGATAGAACGCGCCTTCTGGCTCAACCGCGATACCGAAGCCCAACTCGCGCAAAGCCGGTAACAGGTAATCCCGGCGCAAGCCAAACTCGGTACGGCGCTGCTCAAGGATTTCCAGCGTCTGCGGCTCGAAGCAGGCAAGCGCAGCGTACTGCGCCATGCTTGGCGCACTGATGTAAAGATTCTGAGCCAGCTTTTCCAGATCAGCGACCGCATCGTGAGGCGCGACCAGCCACCCAAGACGCCATCCGGTCATGCCGAAATATTTCGAAAAACTATTCAGTACGAATGCGTCATCGTCGACTTCCAGCACGCTGGCTGCATCGGTGCCGTACGTCAGGCCGTGGTAAATCTCGTCCACTACCAGATGACCGTTCCGCGCCTTGAGCGCCGAGGAAAGCCCGGCCAATTCATCGCGACTCAACAATGTACCCGTCGGGTTTGCAGGCGATGCTACCAACGCGCCGACACTGTCTTTATCCCAATGCCTTGCCACCAGATCCGGGGTAAGTTGATAACGCTCCTGAGGACCGACCGGCACCAATTGCGCCGCGCCTTCTACAAGGCGCAGAAAATGCCGGTTACACGGGTAACCGGGGTCCGCCAGCAGCCAGTGCTTACCGGGGTCGACCAACAAACTGCTGGCAAGCAGCAGCGCGCCGGAACCGCCAGGCGTGACCAGAATCCGGCCAGGGTCGACGGTCACGCCATAACGCCGGGCATAAAACCCGGCAATGGCTTCGCGCAATTCAGGCAGGCCGCGAGCTGCGGTGTAACGGGTTTTACCGGCCGCCAACGCAGCCTGTCCAGCCGCAATAATGGGCTCGGCCGTCGTGAAGTCGGGCTCGCCAATCTCCAGATGAATCACGTCATGCCCGGCGGCCTGCAGCTCGTTGGCACGCGCCAGCAGCGCCATGACATGAAAGGGTTCGATGGCGCGACTGCGCGCGCTGTAGGGCTGAGCCATTGACCTTCCTTTAAATCTGATCGAGGTCGGATGCCTGTCAGGCATGCGAAAAGTGATGAGCGATTCTACCCAAGCACCCGCCCCTACAGGAAAGTTAATAAACCCCGAAAAACAATGGATGGTGAGCAATAAGCCATTGAAAAGAGTGTGATCCTCTCAAGGCGTTGAACGTTTTAATCAGCCTTGCGTCTGTAGCAACGGCCATTCACCGCCCAGCTCGAATGCACGCTCGACAACCGGGAGTAGCGCGCTCCGATTCGATCTGGTAAGTTCGCCCGCTTGCAGCCGCAGGGCCGGCAGGTGCCGGTGATGGATATTTTCCTGCGCAATGGATTAAAGAGTGAGAGGCGGTCCATTCATGCCCACCCAAGAAAAGCAGCAGACCAACCAGCTGGACGGTGACTTCAAGCCTTACGAAAGCAGTAAGGGTGAGGAGTACATGGGCAAGCCCATGCGCGAACACTTCACAAAAATCCTCACCAACTGGAAACAGCAGTTGATGAAGGAAGTTGATCGCACCATGACTCACATGAAGGACGAAGCTGCGAACTTTCCTGATCCGGCCGACCGTGCCAGCCAGGAAGAAGAGTTCAGCCTTGAACTGCGTGCTCGTGATCGCGAACGCAAACTGATCAAAAAGATCGACAAGACGCTGCAACTGATCGAAGACGAAGAATACGGCTGGTGCGAATCCTGCGGCGTAGAGATCGGCATCCGCCGCCTCGAAGCCCGTCCGACAGCCGACCAGTGCGTCGACTGCAAGACATTGGCAGAAATCAAGGAAAAGCAGGTCGGCAAGTAACACGACCCGCAACCTTGCAGACACAAAGGACGCTTCGGCGTCCTTTGTTGTTTTTGAGGTCCCCCCACCACCACATCGATTGAATTGGAATGCTCACCCTCTGGGGTTGCGCTCTTCTGTTGGAGCGAGGCTTGCCCGCGAAGAACGATTACTCGGTAAAGCTGATACACCGCAGCGCCTGATTCGCGGGCAAGCCTCGCTCCAACAGGTGAACGGACGCAGGCATATATAAAGTCTCCTGAAGGTTTGGCGTCTTTTCAGTCTCGAAGCAAACCCCAATCTCCAGTAACATCCGCCCCATGAAATCCCCCTCCTACATCGGGCGCTTTGCGCCAACGCCCAGCGGTTATCTGCACTTCGGCTCACTGGTCGCGGCGCTGGCGTCTTATCTCGACGCGCGCTCAGTGGGTGGGCAGTGGTTGATGCGCATGGAAGACCTCGATCCACCGCGGGAAGTCGCGGGCGCACAACGGGCAATTCTTGAAACGCTCGAACGCTATGGCTTTGAATGGGATGGACAACTGGTTACCCAAAGTCATCGCCACGATGCCTATCAGGAAATCATCAATCGCTGGTTCAGTCACGGTCTTGCTTATGCGTGTACCTGCTCGCGCAAACAGCTCGAACCCTTTCAGGGTGTTTACCCGGGCACCTGCAGAAATGCCGGACACTCCCCCGATAACGCAGCCATCCGCATTCGCGTACCCGAACTGCTGTACCGGTTTGAGGACCGTGTGCAAGGCCAGTTTCAGCAACACCTTGGCCGTGAGGTGGGAGACTTTGTGATCCGTCGTCGCGACGGGTTTTACGCGTATCAACTGGCGGTCGTCATCGACGACGCCCTGCAGGGTGTGACCGATATTGTCCGAGGTGCCGACCTGCTCGACTCCACGCCGCGCCAGCTGTACCTCCAGGAATTGCTCGGCGTACCACAGCCACGTTATCTGCATGTGCCACTCATCACCCAGCCCGACGGTAACAAGCTGGGGAAAAGCTACCGCTCGCCGCCACTGGAGGCCGATCAGGCAATTCCACTGTTGTTGCGAGCCTTGCGCGCACTCGGCCAGGAACCAGAATCGGCGCTCGCTTACGGCACGCCCCAGGAGGTTCTGAAATGGGCAATCGAGCGCTGGAACGTTTCCGCCATTCCGCGCGTACGGAACCTTGAAGAAGCCCGGATAGACTGAGATAGAGCGCTCGCCGCAAACTGGCATGGATGGCAGCTTACGCGACACTTGCAGGTTGCCCGCCATCCGTTACCATGCCGCTCCTCAACTGCCGCAACGCGAATGAATCGTGAAGGAGGCCAAATGTATATTTACCGCTTGGTCCTGTTGCTGGTAGTCGGCATTTATCTGTTTTCGCCGGCCATCATGGATTGGTGGATCGACGCCACCGGCGCGTGGTATCGGCCTTACCTGCTATGGCTGATCCTGATCGTGGTGACCTTCATTCTGCAGAGTCAAAAAGATGCCGATGAGCTTTAGCCTGACCCAGATGATTCTGGTCAGCGCCGCTTATCTGCTTGTGCTGTTTGGCGTCGCGTGGATCAGCGAACGCGGCGTCATCCCGCGCTGGATCATCCGTCACCCGCTGACATACACCTTGTCTCTGGGTGTTTACGCCAGCGCTTGGGCCTTCTACGGCACGGTCGGCCTGGCGTACCAGTACGGTTACGGCTTCCTTTCCAGTTATCTCGGCGTATCCGGCGCCTTTCTGCTGGCCCCCGTTTTGCTCTATCCGATCCTGCGCATCACTCGCACCTACCAACTGTCGTCTCTGGCGGATCTGTTCGCGTTCCGCTTTCGCAGCACCTGGGCAGGCGCGCTGACCACGATCTTCATGTTGATTGGGGTGCTACCGCTCCTGGCGCTGCAAATCCAGGCGGTGGCCGACTCGATTGGCATCCTGACCCGCGAGCCCGTGCAGGATCGCGTCGCTATCGCGTTTTGTGCGCTGATTACCCTGTTCACGATTTTCTTCGGTTCGCGTCATATCGCCACCCGCGAAAAACATGAGGGTCTGGTATTCGCGATTGCCTTCGAGTCGGTGATCAAACTCGTGGCCATTGGCAGTATCGGTCTATATGCCCTGTATGGCGTGTTCGACGGTCCGCAGCAACTTGAGCTGTGGCTGCTGCAAAACCAGACCGCCCTCGCCGCCTTGCATACGCCTTTGCAGGAAGGTCCGTGGCGCACGTTGCTGCTGGTGTTCTTCGCGTCAGCCATCGTCATGCCGCACATGTACCACATGACCTTTACCGAGAACCTCAACCCGCGCGCACTGGTCAGCGCCAGCTGGGGCCTGCCGCTGTTTCTATTGTTGATGAGCCTGGCGGTGCCGCTGATTCTGTGGGCGGGGCTCAAACTGGGCGCTACCACCAGCCCCGAGTTCTTCACCCTGGGCATTGGCATCGCGGTCAACAGCAAGTCACTGGCGTTGCTGGCCTATGTCGGTGGTTTGTCTGCCGCCAGCGGTTTGATCATCGTGACGACACTGGCGCTGTCCGGCATGGCGCTGAACCACCTGGTGCTGCCGCTTTATCAACCGCCAGCCGAAGGCAATATCTATCGCTGGCTGAAGTGGACCCGCCGCGCGCTGATTGTGGCGATCATCATGGCCGGTTACGGCTTCTATCTGCTGCTGGGCGCGCAACAGGATCTGGCCAATCTGGGCATCGTTGCTTTTGTCGCGACTCTGCAATTCCTGCCGGGCGTGCTGTCCGTGCTGTATTGGCCCGCCGCCAATCGCAGAGGGTTTATCGCCGGATTGCTGGCGGGTATCAGCGTCTGGATCGTCAGCATGTTGTTGCCACTGATTGGTGACTTCCGGGGCTTCTACATTCCGCTGCTGAACATGATTTACGTGCTGGACGACACCAGCTGGCACATGGCGGCCATTGCTTCGCTGGCCGCCAACGTACTGGTGTTCACCCTGATCTCACTGTTCAGCAACCCGAGCCCCGAAGAAGCCAGTGCTGCCGAGGCCTGTGCGGTGGATAACGTTCGTCGCCCGCAGCGCCGCGAGCTGCACGCCGTATCCCCTCAGGAATTCGCCACGCAACTGGCCAAACCTTTGGGTGCGAAGGCCGCGCAGAAGGAAGTCGAACAGGCCCTGCGCGATCTCTACCTGCCATTCGACGAACGTCGGCCTTACGCCTTGCGGCGTTTAAGGGACAGAATCGAGGCCAATCTTTCCGGCTTGATGGGCCCCAGCGTGGCGCAGGACATGGTTGAAACATTCCTGCCCTATAAGTCCAGCGGCGAAAACTATGTCACCGAAGACATTCACTTTATTGAAAGCCGGCTTGAGGATTACCACTCGCGCCTCACCGGTCTGGCAGCCGAACTGGATGCCCTGCGCCGCTATCACCGGCAAACGCTTCAGGAATTGCCGATGGGTGTGTGCTCGCTGGCCAAGGATCAGGAGATCCTGATGTGGAACAAGGCCATGGAAGAGCTCACCGGGATTGCTGCCAAGCGCGTCGTTGGCTCACGGCTCGAGACCATCGGTGAACCCTGGAAAGAATTATTGAGCGGCTTCATTAATTTGCCCGACGAACACTTGCACAAACAACGCCTGCCACTGGATGGCCAAATCCGCTGGCTGAACCTGCACAAAGCTGCGATCGACGAACCATTGGCACCGGGTAACAGCGGGCTGGTGTTGCTGGTTGAGGACCTGACTGAAACGCAGATGCTCGAGGACAAGCTGGTGCATTCCGAACGCCTTGCGAGCATCGGTCGCCTGGCCGCCGGTGTGGCTCACGAAATCGGCAACCCGATCACCGGCATTGCCTGCCTTGCGCAAAACCTGCGCGAAGAGCGCGAAGAAGATGGCGAGTTGAAGGAAATCAGCAGCCAGATTCTCGAACAGACCAAACGCGTTTCACGCATCGTGCAATCGCTGATGAGTTTCGCCCACGCAGGCAGCCATCAGCACTCGGACGAAGCTGTCTGTCTGGCTGAAGTGGCACAGGACGCTATTGGTTTGCTTGCCCTGAACCGACGTAATTTCGAAGTCCAGTTCTATAATCTGTGCAACCCCGAGCACTGGGTCGATGGCGACCCGCAACGGCTTGCTCAGGTACTGATCAACCTGCTCTCCAACGCCCGTGACGCCTCGCCGGCAGGCAGCGCAGTCAGGGTCAGGAGCGAAGCATCCGAACACACTGTCGATCTGATCGTAGAAGACGAAGGCAGTGGAATTCCCAAGGCAATCATGGATCGATTGTTTGAACCGTTCTTCACCACCAAGGACCCGGGTGAAGGGACCGGACTGGGCCTCGCGCTGGTCTATTCCATCGTTGAAGAGCATTATGGACAGATCACCATCGACAGCCCGGTTGATACCGAGCACGAGCGCGGTACCCGTATTCGGGTAACACTTCCGCGCCATGTCGAAGCGACGTCCGCCGTGAACTGAGCCCGTCGAGAGAATTGAATAAATGCCCCATATTCTGATCGTCGAAGACGAAACCATAATCCGCTCCGCCCTGCGTCGCCTGCTGGAACGTAACCAGTATCAGGTCAGCGAAGCAGGTTCGGTGCAGGAAGCCCAGGAACGTTTCAGCATTCCCTCGTTCGATCTGATCGTCAGCGATTTGCGCTTGCCCGGGGCTCCCGGTACTGAGCTGATAAAGCTTGGCGAGGGCAAACCGGTGCTGATCATGACCAGCTATGCGAGTCTGCGCTCGGCTGTCGACTCCATGAAAATGGGCGCTGTCGATTACATCGCCAAGCCGTTCGATCACGACGAAATGCTCCAAGCGGTTGCGCGCATACTGCGTGATCGCCAGACCGTGCAAAGCATTCAGGCTGATCGCACCGCGGCCAAAGCGGCAAGCCCGGATAAAGCGGGCGCGGATAACAGCAACGGCGAAATCGGCATCATCGGCTCCTGCGGCCCCATGCAGGATCTCTACAGCAAAATTCGTAAGGTCGCCCCTACCGATTCGAACGTGCTGATTCAGGGTGAATCAGGAACGGGTAAAGAGTTGGTGGCGCGTGCCCTGCACAACCTGTCGCGTCGCGCCAAGGCACCGATGATTTCGGTCAACTGCGCGGCGATTCCGGAAACCCTGATCGAGTCCGAACTGTTCGGCCACGAAAAAGGCGCGTTCACTGGCGCAAGCGCCGGTCGTGCCGGACTTGTGGAAGCGGCAGATGGCGGCACACTGTTCCTCGACGAAATCGGCGAACTGCCGCTGGAAGCCCAGGCGCGCCTGTTGCGCGTGCTGCAGGAAGGCGAAATTCGTCGCGTGGGCTCCGTGCAATCACAGAAAGTGGATGTCCGCCTGATCGCGGCAACCCACCGGGACCTGAAAAGCCTGGCCAAAGTCGGCCAGTTCCGCGAAGACCTTTATTACCGTCTGCATGTCATTGCCTTGAAGCTCCCGGCATTGCGCGAGCGCGGTAACGACGTACTGGATATCGCCCGCGCCTTCCTGACCCGTCAAAGCCTGAAAGCCGGTCGTAACGACCTGCGATTCGCCCCCGACGCAGAGCTCGCCATTCGCCAGTACACCTGGCCCGGTAACGTGCGTGAGCTTGAAAACGCCGTGGAGCGAGCGGTCATTCTGTGTGAAAGCCCGGAAATCTCTGCCGAATTGCTGGGCATCGACATCGAGTTGAGCGATCTGGACGACGACTTCATCGGCCTCGCCCCGCAGCAAGGCTCGTCCAGCTCCACCAGCCATGAGCCCACGGAAGACCTGTCTCTGGAAGATTACTTCCAGCACTTCGTTCTTGAGCATCAGGACCACATGACCGAGACCGAGCTGGCGCGCAAACTGGGCGTGAGTCGTAAATGCCTGTGGGAACGCCGTCAGCGCCTGGGCATTCCTCGCCGCAAGGGCGTTGCCAGCGAAACCTGACCACAAGGCTCTGGCCTGCGCCTTCCGGTCAGGCCAGAAACTGTTACCTTCACACGATGCACGTAACAAAAGCCGGGGTTTACGGTAACGAAAACCCCGGCTTTTTTGTGTCGGCAAAACAGCCAAACCGCTACAGCCCCCGGTTTTAAAGGGTTTTCAAAAGTTGGCACAGCTCCTGCTATATATCCAGTACAAGAACAACAAAAACACGCAGTGCTAAACACCATAATAAAAACAATACGAATCGACTCACGCATAACAAGAACAACACGGCGGAGGCGCAGCTAACTGATTCTTTTGGAGAGGCGTTGTATTTGGGGCTTGCCCCGCAACCAGGCCGAGAACAACAAAAACTACCCTTAGGTAGCGCCTGAACTGGTTGGATCGAATGATCATTGCAACACAGCGACCAAAGCAATCCGTTTGCTCTTGACTCCCGATTGGGAGGTTTCACAGACGAAAGTCTCGTGAATGGGCACTCAACAAAAACAAGAAGCCCACAGTCAAAATAAAAATAAGAGCACACACTTTGGGGGAGCTTCGGCTCCCCCAGTAGCTTCTGAAGAAAACTTCCTCACTCCCCCCTGATTGAAACGAGATATCTCATCTGTAGGAGCGCGCTTGCCCGCGATTCAGGCGCCGCGGTCTCGCAGGCACACCGAGTCATCGTTCATCGCGGGCAAGCGCCCTCCTGTTGGGGTTCTGTTTGCTGAACGCGCAGCTTCCTACACCATCCCCTGACTAAATGCTAGAATCCCCGCCCATCATGCGGTCATTCCTCATTTATGGCCGAATATTCCTTCAAACAGTGCATCCCATGCTGAAGAAGCTGTTCCAGTCATTTCGTACTCCACTGCGTAAACCGCAGCAACATATCCGCAGCACGCCTGAAGTGCTCAACAGCAGCCAACACTCGCTGCAACGCGGCCAATTCAGCCGTTATGCGGTGAATATCGTTGAGCGTCTGCAAAATGCGGGCTATCAGGCTTATCTCGTCGGCGGCTGCGTTCGCGACCTGATGCTGAACATCACGCCCAAGGATTTCGACGTCGCCACCAGCGCCACGCCGGAGCAGGTCCGTGCTGAGTTCCGTAACGCCCGTATCATCGGCCGTCGTTTCAAGCTGGTTCACATCCACTTCGGTCGTGAAATCATCGAGGTGGCGACGTTCCGCGCCAATCATCCCCAAGATGATGAAGAAGAGGACAGCAACCAGTCTTCGCGTAACGAAAGCGGCCGGATTCTGCGTGACAACGTTTACGGCACCCTTGAAGACGATGCCCAGCGCCGCGATTTCACGATCAACGCCCTGTATTACGACCCGGTCAGCGAGCGCATCCTCGATTACGCCAACGGCGTGCACGACATTCGCAATCGCCTGATCCGCCTGATTGGCGATCCGGAGCAGCGTTACAAGGAAGACCCGGTCCGCATGCTGCGCGCCGTGCGTTTCGCCGCCAAGCTGGACTTCGGCATCGAGAAGCACAGCGCCACGCCGATTCGTCCGCTGGCACCGATGCTGCGTGATATTCCGTCGGCACGTCTATTCGAAGAAGTGCTCAAACTGTTCCTGTCCGGCTACGCCGAACCCACCTTCGAAATGCTGGTGGACCTGGAACTGTTCGACCCGTTGTTCCCGGCCAGCTCCCAGTCTCTGGAATACCGTCCGACCTACACCCACACGCTGATCAGCCAGGCGTTGCGCAACACTGACCTGCGTATCAAGCAGAACAAGCCGGTAACGCCGGCATTCTTGTTCGCAGCCTTGCTGTGGCCTGCGCTGCCAGCCAAAGTGCTGCGCCTGCAGGAACGCGGCATGCCGCCGATCCCTGCCATGCAGGAAGCGGCCAACGAGCTGATCATCGAGCAGTGCCAGCGTATTGCGATTCCGAAGCGCTTCACCATGCCGATTCGGGAAATCTGGGACATGCAGGAACGTCTGCCGCGCCGCTCCGGCAAGCGCGCCGACCTGTTGCTCGACAATCCACGCTTCCGGGCCGGTTACGACTTCCTGCTGCTGCGTGAAAGCGCGGGCGAAGAAACCGATGGCCTGGGCGAATGGTGGACTGATTACCAGGACGCCAACGACAGCGAACGTCGCACGATGATCAGCGAGCTCGGCAGCAAGCCCGAAGCGGGTGCCCCGCGCAAACGTCGCCGCAGCAGTGGCGCCAAACGCAAACGTGCCGGTGGCGAACCGGCCGCATCGGGCGAGTAACACGTGGAACGCGTCTATATAGGCATGGGCAGTAATCTGGCTGCCCCCGCCGAGCAACTGCGTCATGCCATCAGGGCATTGGCCAGGTTGCCGCAGAGCCAGTGGGTCGGTGTCTCTTCCTTCTATGTAAGTGACTCGCTGCTGCCCAATCAGCCGCGTTACACCAACGCCGTTGCAGCGCTGGACACCACCCTCGAACCGCTTGCCCTGCTCGACGCGCTACAGGCTATCGAGCTGGATCAAGGCCGTGAACGCACCGAGCGTTGGGGCCCACGCACACTGGACCTCGACATTCTGGTATTCGGTGAGCGATTGATCGACGAACCCCGTCTCAAAGTGCCGCATTACCACATGCAGGCCCGGGCTTTCGTGCTCTACCCACTGGCCGAACTTGCGCCGGATCTGCAACTGGCCGATGGTCGCTCCCTGAGCAAATTGCTGACCCGCTGCCCGTTTGAAGGCATTGAGCGTTTAGTGCCACAGGCGTAATAGCCAGATGCCCGGTAACACAGTGCTCAACCGGTAACTCACCGGTAACACAGGCAATTGACTTAATCCCCCCTCGTCACGAAGATAGGCGTCCCGCCAGCCTGTTCGCTGGCTTATGGGCGCAAGCCGGCTGCTTTTAAACACCGCACATGACGGTGTGCCTGCCTGAAACGGATGAATTCACGAGCCGCTCGCCGTAGTGTTCACCGCGCCTGACAGAGGACTTTTCCATGCCAGATATCACCGTAACGTCGTTGCAGGCTCTCAAGCAGAAAGGTGAAAAGATCACCATGCTGACGTGCTATGACGCGACCTTTGCCCATGCCGCCAGCGAAGCAGGCGTCGAAGTGCTGCTGGTCGGCGACTCGTTGGGCATGGTCCTGCAAGGGCATGACAGCACACTGCCCGTGACCACCGCTGACATGACCTATCACGTCGCGAGCGTGAAACGCGGTAATCAGGGCGCGCTGATCATGGCCGATCTGCCTTTCATGTCCTACGCCACCCTTGAGCAAACCTACGCCAACAGCGCTGCGCTGATGCAGGCCGGTGCGCACATGGTCAAGATTGAAGGCGCAGCATGGCTAGCGGAGTCGATTCGTCTGTTGGCAGACCGCGGTATCCCGGTCTGTGCGCACATGGGCCTGACTCCGCAATCGGTCAATGTGCTGGGCGGTTACAAGGTTCAGGGTCGTCTGGAAACCCAGGCGCGGCAAATGCGTGCAGACGCCATCACTCTGGAACAGTCCGGTGCGGCAATGCTCTTGCTGGAATGCGTGCCGAGCGAACTGGCTCAGGAAATCAGCCATGCCGTGAAAATCCCGGTCATCGGCATTGGTGCGGGCAGCGCCACTGACGGCCAGGTGCTTGTCATGCACGACATGCTTGGCCTTTCCATTACCGGACGCGTGCCCAAGTTCGTGAAGAACTTCATGGTCGGCCAGCCTGACATCCAGGCGGCATTGCGCGCTTATGTCGGCGCCGTCAAAGACGTCAGCTTCCCCGGCACTGAACACGGATTCTCGGCATGAACACAGTAAAAACCGTACGCGAATTACGCGCTGCCATCGCTCGCGCCCGCAGTGAAGGCAAGCGGATCGGCCTGGTGCCGACCATGGGCAACCTGCACAGCGGCCATGCGGCCCTGGTCACCAAAGCAGCGCAGCGCGCGGACTTCGTGGTAGCGACTATTTTCGTCAACCCCATGCAGTTCGGCCCCAACGAAGACCTGGCGACCTACCCTCGCACCCTGGCTGCCGATCAGGAAAAGCTGCTTGAGGCTGGCTGTCATTTGCTGTTTACGCCCAACGTCGAAGAGATGTATCCCCATGGCATGAAGGATCAGACCGTGGTCAGCGTGCCGGTTATCTCTGAAGGTCTGTGCGGCGCCAGTCGTCCCGGCCATTTCGATGGCGTGTCAACGGTGGTCAGCAAGCTGTTCAACATGGTCCAGCCTGATCTGGCGGTGTTCGGTGAAAAAGACTTTCAGCAACTGGCGGTCATTCGTGCGCTGGTTCGCGACCTGAACATGCCGATCCAGATCATTGGTGAGCCGACCGTGCGCGCCGACGATGGCCTGGCGCTGTCCTCGCGTAACGGTTACCTCAATGAAGAACAGCGCGCGACTGCGCCTGTGCTCTACAAGGTCATCCAGCAGATCGGTGCAGCGGTTGATAGTGGCGACAAAAATTTCGTCACCTTGCTGGACGCCGGCAAGCGCCAGCTCGAAGCAGCAGGGTTGCGCCCGGACTATCTGGAAATCCGCGAAGCTACCAGCCTGCGCCCTGCAACGGCTCAGGACGACGATCTGGTTATTCTGGCAGCGGCTTTTCTGGGCAAGACCCGTTTGATCGATAATCTGCATCTGAACCGCGAGCAGCATTGAAGCCAACGATTTGAAGGCTCTCTTGTAGGAGCTGCCGAAGTCTGCGATGGCGGTGTGTCAGGTTGAATGCAATCGAAGCCTTCGCCAGCTCCTACAATGGTGGTGCCTGCAATCAGGCAATGAACTTAGCCACACCCGCAATGCCCTATTCGTAACGGTTTCATCGTCTGTTCATCCAACAGACAGCAACATGTGAAATAGTACCGGGCACCGAGCAGTTCAGGCGCAGACACAGCCGCACATAATGTTTAGTCTTGGTGTCACGATTAAAAAGTCTGCTTATCTTCGCTTTCAGTGTTTAGCCAGTTCCAAGTACAAGGAAACCCGCAGCGATGGCGTACTACCGCACCCCTTCTGACGTGACCGCTCTGCCTGCATGGCAAGCGCTCAACCAACACCGCCAAGCCATGCAGGATTTCAGCATGCGCGAAGCCTTCAATGCTGATCCGCAGCGTTTCGACCAGTTCACCCTCAGCAGCTGCGGACTGTTTCTCGATTACTCGAAAAACCTGATCAACGCCGAAACACGTGACCTGCTGGTCAAGCTGGCCAACGAAGTAGGCCTCAAAGACGCCATCAAGGCGCAATATGACGGCGAACTGGTCAACTCTTCCGAAGGTCGCCCTGCGCTGCACACCGCGCTGCGCCGCCCGGTGGGCGACAAGCTGAACGTCAATGGCGTCAACGTGATGCCGGATGTGCACAAAGTGCTGAACCAGATGACCGATCTGGTCGGCCGCATTCACGATGGTCTGTGGCGCGGTTACAGCGAAAAGCCGATCACCGACGTGGTGAACATCGGCATCGGTGGCTCGTTCCTCGGCCCTGAGCTGGTGTCTGAAGCGCTGCTTTCCTACGCGCAGAAAGGCGTGCGCTGTCATTATCTGGCTAACATCGACGGCAGTGAATTCCATGAACTGACCATGAAGCTTCGAGCTGAAACGACGCTGTTCATCGTTTCGTCGAAGACCTTCACTACCCTGGAAACGCTCAAGAACGCCACCGCGGCGCGTGCCTGGTATCTGGCACAAGGCGGTTCCGAGGCCGAGTTGTATCGCCACTTCATCGCTGTTTCCAGCAACAACGCCGCAGCCGTGGCGTTTGGCATCCGCGAAGAGAACATCTTCCCGATGTGGGACTGGGTCGGCGGTCGTTACTCGCTGTGGTCGGCCATTGGTCTGCCTATTGCGCTGGCCATCGGCATGTCCAACTTCAAGGAGCTGTTGTCCGGCGCGTATTCCATGGATCAGCACTTCCTGACCGCACCGTTCGAACAGAACATGCCGGTGCTGCTGGGCTTGCTGGGCGTCTGGTACGGTAATTTCTGGGGTGCGCAGAGCCACGCGATCCTGCCGTACGATCACTACCTGCGTAACATCACCAAGCACTTGCAACAGTTGGACATGGAGTCCAACGGCAAAAGCGTTCGTCAGGACGGCACGCCTGCGCTGACCGACACTGGCCCGGTAATCTGGGGCGGCGTAGGTTGCAATGGCCAGCATGCTTATCACCAGTTGCTGCATCAAGGCACCCAACTGATTCCGGCTGATTTCATCGTACCGATTGTCAGCTTCAATCCGGTGTCCGATCACCATCAGTGGCTGTACGCCAACTGCCTGTCCCAGAGCCAGGCCCTGATGATTGGCAAGACCCGCGCCGAAGCCGAAACCGAATTGCGCGACAAAGGCCTGAGCGAAGAAGACGTGCAAAAGCTTGCACCGCACAAGGTCATTCCGGGTAACCGTCCGAGTAACACCTTGGTGGTCGAGCGCATCAGCCCTCGTCGCCTGGGTGCGCTGGTGGCGATGTATGAACACAAGGTGTTCGTGCAAAGCGTGGTCTGGGGCATCAATGCCTTTGACCAGTGGGGCGTGGAGCTGGGCAAGGAGATGGGTAAAGCCGTTTACCAACGCCTGACCGGCGGCACCGAAACGCCAGCCGATGATGCTTCGACTCAAGGTCTGATCAACTACTTCCGCGGCCGCCACCGCGGCTGATCGACCTCAAGCGACATCCCAGACCCGCTGCTCTCGCAAGAGACGGCGGGTTTTGTGTTTTAAGCACTTGTAGGAGCGCGCTTGCCCGCGATAACAGCCACTTCGGTTGATCAGGTACACGCGGAATGCCGCCCAGACGAAGCTCAGCTCCCACAGGGAATAGCATTTCAGGCCAGACTCAGCTTGACTCAACCCGCGCCAACGAGCGATCCAGTTCGGTTCTGGCCATGCCGATCAAGTGCACCACCGAAAACGCCAGGTCACGTTTCGGACCATTGAGGCTGTCACCAGACTCGTAAGCCGTCGCGGCAGCGCAACGCAGGAGTTCGCTGACGTGCAGCAGGGATTCTTCCAGAGAGATGTTGGGTGGATCCGGTGTTACTTTTTTCATGCAGGTTGCTCCCGTTAGGGCCACCGGATGTTCGCTGCTAAACAGACAAGAGGTGGCAGCTTTGTCGCGGGTTAGCAGACCGGCGCAACCTACAAAACCGGCGCACTCGAAAGTGCCCCACGCAAAGCCGCCATAAGCGGTAAAGCGCGTCGTAGAAATTGCGAAACAGGCTGCTAAACCCGATCACTGATGAGCAGTGACCGGCGCAGCCTAGAGAGCAAAATCCACCCACGCAAGAGGTCAGGATTTTCTAGGAAACTTCACTCACAGGAAAGAGAGAAGTCTGTCGGAACAGGCCTATATTTGAAGGATTTAGTGACCGCAGGTAACAGATATCTACGGCATTGCCGACAAAACTTGAACCAGAGAGCGAAGCGAGGCATGGTCTGCTAAAGAGTCCAACCACGACCATCGTCACGAATTGAAATGGAATCTCATGTGGGAGCGAATTCATTCGCGAATGGGGACGGCACATCCAAAGAATTTGCGTGATCAGAAATACCACCTTCCCGAATAAATTCGGCCCCACACCCTGCTGACGCGTGTACCCACTCCTGAAAGCGTTGTTAAAGAGCCCTAATGGAATTCATCCGCAGTCGTATCGAAACCCAGGTCATGAGCCTGACGGGCTTATCTCTCGGCCAACTCGATCTGGAAAATCCCAAGGGCGATCCGGGTCTGTTCGGGCCAGACGCCGTCTGCTGGCGAGTACACGGGGACTTCCCCTCCATGTTGATTGGCGGCATCAGCGCTCTGATGCTGCAGGCCTTGCACCCACTGGCGCTGGCGGGCGTGTGGGATCACTCCAACTTTCGTCAGGACATGCTCGGCCGGTTGCGGCGCACCGGACAGTTCATTTCGGGCACGACGTTCGGCTCTACCCACGACGCCAACTGGTTGATCGATAAAGTCAGGACCATCCATTTGCAAGTCACCGGCACCGCGCCGGATGGCCGACCTTATGCCGCAAGCGACCCGGATTTGCTGACATGGGTGCACGTAGCCGAAGTCAGCAACTTCCTCGCGGCGCACCTTCGCTACCTGAATCCTGAACTTTCATTGGCAGATCAGGATAAGTACTACGACGAAACCGCCGTGATCGCAGAGCGTCTCGGCGCCCGGAACGTGCCCCGCACTGCCCGGGCAGTTGCCGAGTACCTGAAACAGATACGCCCTCAATTACTGTGCGACGAGCGCAGCCGGGAAGTGCTGCGCATCCTGCTCAACGCACCCGCACCAAGCCTGCTGGCCAAACCCATGGGCGCACTGATGATGCAGGCGGGTATTGATCTGCTACCGGACTGGGCAAGCGAGATGTTGGACGTGCAGCAGACCGCACTCCAGCGCCGCATGATCCGCGCAAGCGTAAAGCGCAGCGCGCCGGTGTTGCGCTGGGCTGTTCGCAACGGGTCGATTCATCGGGCGCAGCGGCGGATGGGCCTCTGATCGCCAAAACCAAGACTGCCCAGTTCTCGGTTGGAAGCTCTCCCGCCTTCTGTGCCAACATGTCTTCTGATCAAAACGAATCAGGCCGTCTGCTATGTGCCTGACGTAAAACCCAATAAGAATGAGGATCCGCGCCATGCAAGACGTCGTTATCGTTGCCGCCACTCGTACCGCTGTCGGAAGTTTCCAGGGTTCACTGGCGAATGTCTCCGCAGTCGATCTGGGCGCAGCGGTTATTCGCCAACTCCTGGCGCAGACCGGACTTGAGGGTGCGCAGGTCGATGAAGTCATCATGGGGCAGGTGCTCACGGCCGGTGCCGGTCAGAACCCGGCGCGTCAGGCAGCAATCAAGGCAGGCCTGCCGTTTGCAGTTCCGGCAATGACCCTCAATAAAGTCTGCGGCTCGGGCCTCAAGGCTCTGCACCTGGCCACTCAAGCCATTCGCTGTGGCGACGCCGAAGTGATCATTGCAGGCGGCCAGGAAAACATGAGCCTGTCCAACTACGTTATGCCGGGCGCACGAACCGGTCTGCGCATGGGCCACAGCACGCTGGTGGATACCATGATCAGCGATGGTTTGTGGGATGCATTCAACGACTATCACATGGGCATCACGGCGGAAAATCTTGCTGACAAGTACGAAATCAACCGCGAAGCTCAGGATGCGTTCGCTGCATCCTCCCAGCAGAAAGCCGTTGCTGCGATTGAAAGCGGACGCTTCGTGGATGAGATCACGCCGATTCTGATCCCGCAGCGCAAAGGCGACCCTGTAGCTTTCGCCACCGACGAGCAACCGCGTGCTGGTACCACCGCTGAAACACTGGGCAAACTCAAACCGGCGTTTAAGAAGGATGGTTCGGTAACGGCCGGTAACGCCTCTTCGCTCAACGATGGCGCAGCGGCTGTGATCCTGATGAGTGCGTCCAAGGCGGCTGAGTTGGGCTTGCCTGTGCTGGCGCGTATTGCCGGGTATGCCAATGCCGGTGTTGACCCTGCAATCATGGGCATCGGCCCGGTCAGCGCGACGCGTCGCTGCCTGGATAAAGCCGGTTGGTCGATTGAGCAACTGGAGCTGATCGAAGCCAACGAAGCCTTCGCCGCGCAGGCGTTGTCTGTCGGTAAAGAGCTGGGTTGGGACATGGCGAAGGTCAACGTCAACGGCGGAGCCATTGCTTTGGGCCACCCGATTGGCGCATCAGGCTGCCGGGTGCTGGTTACTCTGCTGCACGAGATGATCAAGCGCGATGCCAAAAAAGGTCTGGCGACGCTGTGTATTGGCGGTGGTCAGGGCGTGGCGCTGGCTTTGGCGCGGTAATCAAAACCTCTGACCTGGAATACGAATTTTTGGAGCAGAGCTTGGTCTGGGCGGCATTTCCGACGATAAACGAAAACCCGGCCTGCCTTCGAACTGCGACACATGCATCGCGGGCAAGCCCTGCTCCCACAAGGATTGCATTCACAACCTGAAATCAGGCCTTACCTGAAACTGTCGCGCCTACATCCTGGGCCTTGCGACGCTGTGTATCGGCGGTGGTCAGGGCGTGTCGCTGGCGTTGGCGCGGTAATCAAAACCTCTGACCTGGAATACGAATTTTGGGAGCAGAGCTTGGTCTGGGCGGCATTTCCGACGATAAACGAAAACCCGGCCTGCCTTCGAACTGCGACACATGCATCGCGGGCAAGCACCGCTCCCACAGGAATGGATTCACAGGCCGACACCGCAGTAGATACCAGCCTGACCTGATAAACTGCCGCGCCTACATCCTGCCTAGGCGCTTTGCATGTCTTCCTTGATTCAGGCGCTCAGCGTCGCCCTCGATAACCGTCAACCGCTGCTTGCTGAGCTGCATCAGCAAGGTACGGACTGTTACCGGCTGTTCCACGGCAGCCAGGAAGGCGCGAGCGGTCTGACCCTCGACCGTTACGGCCCGCAACTGCTGGTGCAAAGCTTCCATACACGTCTGGAGCGCGATGCCTTGCTTGAGCTGCATGCCGCCGTAAACGCCCGGCTTGGCCTGGATTTACTGCTGGTTTACAACGACCGCTCCCAAGGCAACTCGCGGATTGATCGCGAAGATGCCGTCTACAAGGCCGAACCCGCAGCACTGGAAGACCTGATTGGCCACGAATGGGGTCTCAATTACCGTGTGCGCGGGCGGCATGCCGGGCAGGATCCGCTGTTGTTTCTCGACCTGCGAAACACCCGGGGCTGGGTCAAGCAGCACAGTAAAGGCAAAAGCGTACTCAACCTGTTCGCTTACACCTGTGGTGTTGGCCTGAGCGCTGCGGCGGGCGGTGCCAGTGAGGTGTGTAATCTGGATTTCGCCGAAGGCAACCTGGCAGTGGGTCGTGAAAACGGTGCACTTAATCCGCAACTGCCTGGCATGTCGTTCATTCAATCCGATTACTTTCCGGCGATCCGTCAATTGGCAGGCTTGCCCATCACTCAGCGACGCGGTCACAAACTGCCCGATTACATGAAGCTTGAACAGCGTCAGTACGATCTGGTGCTGCTCGACCCACCTGCATGGGCGAAAAGCGCTTTCGGCACAGTGGACTTGCTGCGCGATTATCAAAGCCTGCTCAAGCCTGCGCTGCTGACCACCGCCGACAATGGCGTATTGATCTGCTGCAACAATCTGGCAAAAGTCAGCATGGATGATTGGCGCGAGCAGGTATTGCGCTGCGCAACCAAGATCGGGCGCCCGGTCCGCGATTGGCAGGTCATGCCGCCCGCTGCAGACTTCCCTTCAATGGACAATCAGCCACCGCTGAAGACCCTGATCTTGCATCTCTGATTGCCGTACAGAGTTTAGGGAAATATCCCACAACATGGAGAGGCGGTGCCTTCGGAACCAGATTGGCATGCCATACTCCAAGGAGCTCCCATAAAGTCCGATAAAGAGAGACGACGCCTCACATGTCCAAAGGATTGATACGCGCGATTGGTACCCTTCTGGTCGTTTTCGGACTCTATAGCATTCTGGGCTTTCTGATTTTGCCCGGTGTTGGTTTGCGCATTGCCAACCAGCAACTGGAGAACTATTCCACCGTTCCGGCACGCCTGGAGCGCATTGAATTCAACCCCTACAGCCTGGAACTGACCCTGTGGGGCCTGAATATCGGCGCACCGGGCAAAGAACAGGTTGGTTTTGAAAAGCTTTACGCCGATCTGCAGATCGATAGTCTGTGGACCCGCGCCCTGCACTTGCAGGCTATTGAGTTGATCAAGCCCAAGACAGAGCTGTTATTCGATAAAGACGGCGCGCTGAACCTGACTCAGCTATTCAAGCTGCCGCCGAGCGACCCTGCTGCTGCCGAGGAACCCGCCAGCAAGCCCTTCCCGCTGCGCATCGACCAGATCAAACTGGCCGACGGTTACGTGCGTTTTCAAGACATGCGCCCCAGCGAACCGATTGAGTTCCTTTACGACAAACTGAATTTTGAGCTGAAAAACCTCAGCACATTGCCTGAAGACAATGCGGATATGACACTGGTCGCCGCAGGCCCGGATGGCGGCCAGATTGATTGGGTCGGACGTATAAGCCTGATTCCAATTACTTCCGAAGGCACTTTGAAAGTCACTGACAGCAAGATGAAGCTTTGGTGGCCTTATGTACGTGACGCCCTGCCGCTGGTATTGAAAGACGGCGTACTCAATTTCAGCACGGCCTATTCGCTCAATCTTTCGAAAGAAACCGAACTCAAGCTGACTGATACTGCGCTCAGCATTGCGCCGCTCAGCATTGACGCTCCGGATGGACGCCCACTGGCGCGCTTGCAGCGGCTTGACGTAACCGAGAGCTCCGTCGACCTGGCTAAACAATTGGTCACTGTCGGAAAGATCCGCAGCACCCGACTGGAAACCTGGGCAGCGCTGGAGGCTGATGGTCAACTGGACTGGCAAAAGCTATTCGCCAGCCAGCCCGCCAAACCTGCTGCCAAATCAACAGCCTCGTCTGCACAGAAAGTTGCGGTGGACGACAAGGCTGCACCGGCACCGGCTACAGCCGACGCTCAACCACCGACTGCCAAACCCGCTGCGCCTTCCAAGCCGTGGCAAGTACTGCTCAAAGACGTGCAACTGCGTGACTATCAGGTTCACCTTGCAGACCGTAGCCAGAAAGAACCGGTCGCTCTGGACGTGGGTCCGCTCAATCTGGACATGCAGAACTTCGACAGCCTGAACAAATCACCGTTTACCCTGAAGCTCGATACCGGCGTCGGCAAGCAGGGCAAGCTTACCGCTGCGGGCGACGTAAATCTGAACCCGGTCAGCGCAAAGCTGCAGGTCACTGCTAAAGATATCGATCTACGTATTGCTCAGGCTTATATCAGCCCGTTTATTCAGCTGGAACTTCGCAGCGGTATGCTGGGTAGCGATCTGGCAGTCAATCTTAAAAGCACCGAGCCACTGGCGTTCAACATCAATGGCAAGGCGCAAGTCGAACAGTTGCACACGCTGGATACACAGAAAAAACGTGACTTCCTCAAGTGGCAAAAGCTCACGCTGGAAGGCCTCAATTACCAGCACGGCGACAGTCTGAACATTGCCAAGGTCAATCTGGAGCAGCCTTACGCTCGCTTCATGATCAACAACGACCGGACGACCAACATCGATGACCTGCTGATCCCGCAACCGGCAGACAAAAAGCCAGTCGCCAAAACCAGCGCTTCAGCCCGTAAGGAAAAGCCGCTGGGCATTCGTATCGGTGAGGTGAATATCAATGACGGCTCGGCCAACTTTGCCGACTTCAGCCTGACACCGAACTTCGCCACCGCCGTTCAACAACTCAATGGACGCATCGGCACGCTGGATAATCGCCAGTCCAATCCTGCCACTGTAAACGTGAACGGTAAGGTTGACCGTTATGCGCCAGTCACCATCAAAGGCAGCCTGAACCCGTTTGACCCGATGTCTGCGCTGGACATCGCCACCAGCTTCAAACGCGTTGAGCTGACCACACTGACACCTTACTCGGGCAAGTTCGCCGGGTATCGCATCCGCAAAGGCCGACTCAATCTGGACCTGCATTACAAGATCACCAAAGGCCAGCTGAAGGCTGAAAACAAGGTAGTGGTCGAGCAATTGGAGTTGGGCGAGAAGGTTGACAGCCCGGATGCCGTGGACCTTCCCCTGCGTCTGGCCGTTGCGCTGCTCAAAGACGTCAATGGACGGATATCCATTGAGCTGCCGGTATCAGGCGATTTGAACAACCCGCAGTTCAGCGTCATGCCGATTGTCTGGCAGACCCTGCGTAACCTGGTGGTACGCGCGGCAGCAGCACCGTTCAACTTCATTGGCGGGTTGGTCAGTGGCGGAGGCTCGGAGGACCTGAGCAGCATCAGATTTGCGCCGGGGGCCACCGACCTCAGCCCTGATACTCAGAAAGCGCTGGATAAGCTCGCAGCAGCGCTCAATGAGCGCCCTACCCTGCGTCTTGAGATTGAAGGTACCAGCGCAGCAAGCAGCGATGGCCCGTTCCTCGCCCAGCAGCGTCTTGAACGCGAATACCAGTACACGTACTACAAGATCCTGCAGCGCCGCGGCGACAAGGTTCCGGCCAGAGCCGCAATGGTTAATGTGCCAGACAATGAAAAATCGCCGATGCTGGAAGGCATTTACCGCGCCCGTCTGAAGAAGCAGCCGCCAGCGCAATGGGCGGATCTGGGCAAGGAAGAGCGCTCCAACAAGATGCGCGCGGAGATTATTCAGTTCTGGAGCGGCAACGAGGTACTGTTGCGAGAGCTCGGGCAGAATCGTGCCAGCAGTATCAAGGATTACCTTGTGGACAAAGGAAAGCTTGAAGACGAGCGCGTCTATTTCGTCGATGCCAGGCTTGGTCAGGCAGAGAAAGATGGCAGCGTGATCAGTCCATTGCATCTGGACAGTGAGTAACCCAACGCTATGCGCATTTATTTGATTTCATGTTTCGCAGTGCTGGCGGCACTGTCGGCTTCAGCTCAGGCTTCTACTTTGCGCTGCGGCAGCCAACTCATTAGCGCGGGTGACCGTGCGTTCGAGGTGCAGCAGAAATGCGGTATGCCCGTCAGCCAGGAAGTCATCGGCACCAAGGAGACCTTCAGCGGTAATTACCGCCAGTCCGAAGAGGTGAAGATTGAAGAATGGATCTACGGGCCGGACCACGGCATGTATCAGTACCTGCGCTTTGAAGGTGGTCGGCTGGTCAGGATAGACAGCAAGCGCGGGAATTGAAGGGAACACCCTCTAATCCTGTAGGAGCTGCCGAAGGCTGCGATGACGTTGCATCAGGATGAATGCATCGCAGCCTTCGGCAGCTCTCACCAACCATAAAATAACTGCTCGAATTTAAATCTTTTTTCTGCAGGCCTGCGGTGCGTCAGCGAAAAATGCGCTCCCTGACCAGATCCCATCGCGGGCAAGCGCGCTCCTACAGGTCCCCATTTGCTGCGCGACAGCGCTGTGTCAGGAACACTGAGCGATCTCCTACAGGTAATGGATTTAAATTGCAGAGCTGTATTTTAGAACCATAGAAAAAGCCCCGACGTTTCCGCCGGGGCTTTTAATGACCACATCCCTGTAGTCCTTCGCATGAACCTTTCCAGAATCAGCGGTTACCCATCCAGGTCACCCGCCAATCCTTTTACTCGTTCAGCGATGAATGTCTGATTACTCAGCTTTCAGGCCTGCAGCCGATACGTCTTTAACACCTTTGATTTTCTTGGTGATAGCGACGGCAGTGTTTTTCTGAGCTTCGGTCACTTTGACCATGGAGGACAGGGAAACCACACCTTTGTTGGTCTCAACCTTGATGTCCGAACCTGGGATGCCTTTTTCAGTCAGCAGGTCAGCTTTGACTTTAGTGGTGATCCAAGTGTCAGAAGTATCTTCTTTCACTTCTTGAGTAGTGGTGTTAGCAGCTACAACCATTGGGGTAGCGGCGGTCTGAGCGAAGGCAGCGTTGGCCATAGTCAGAGTCAGTGCAGTAGCGGTGGCAGCAGCAATAGCGAACTTCTTCATACGAGTAACTCCTGTTTTTCTCAGAAACTGCGCCAGCAAGTGGCAGCAGGGTTACTGGTATATATCGCAAGCGCTGTGCCAAGAATGAAACAGCCTTAAAAGCCAATAAATTCAGACACTTATAAAAACTCCTGAATTTCGGAATCGTGCAGATTGCCCGCTCACCACTACTTTCGCGTGCAAGATGCATGCTTTGCCCGCCTCACAAGAAAGTTCCGTAACTACTTAATTACACACATAAAAAAAGGATCCCGAAGGATCCCTTTTCTGTTACTTACTGATCGACAGATCAGACGCCCGATGCTTTCGCAGCAGCAACGTCTTTGATCGACAGCTTGATGCGGCCACGGTTGTCGACGTCCAGTACCAGCACTTCGACTTCCTCGCCTTCTTTCAGGATGTCAGTCACTTTCTCAACGCGAGCATCGCTCAGCATGGAGATGTGAACCAGACCGTCCTTGCCAGGCAGGATGTTGACGAATGCGCCGAAGTCGACGATGCGCTCAACCTTGCCCACATAGATCTTGCCGATCTCGGCCTCAGCAGTGATACCCAGAACGCGCTGACGTGCTGCTTCAGCTGCTTCCTTGGTTTCGCCGAAGATCTTGATTGAGCCGTCGTCTTCGATATCGATCGAAGCTTTGGTCTCTTCACAGATTGCACGGATGGTCGCGCCGCCTTTACCGATAACATCACGGATTTTGTCGGTGTCGATTTTCATCGCGATCATGGTCGGAGCGTTTTCCGACAGCTCGGTACGCGACTGACCAATGATCTGGTTCATCTGGCCGAGGATATTCAGGCGCGCTTCCAGGGCTTGGCCCAGAGCGATTTCCATGATTTCTTCGGTAATGCCTTTGATCTTGATGTCCATCTGCAGCGCGGTAACACCTTTGGCGGTACCGGCTACTTTGAAGTCCATGTCGCCCAGGTGGTCTTCGTCACCCAGGATGTCGGTCAGGATGGCGAACTTCTCGCCTTCTTTAACCAGACCCATGGCGATACCGGCAACAGGTGCCTTCATCGGTACACCAGCGTCCATCAGCGCCAAGGAAGCACCGCAAACGGAAGCCATGGAGCTGGAACCGTTGGACTCGGTGATTTCCGAGACGATACGGATGGTGTACGGGAACACGTCAGCGGCAGGCAGCATGGCCTGAACCGAACGACGCGCCAGACGACCGTGACCGATTTCACGACGACCAGCACCACCCATGCGACCACACTCGCCCACCGAGAACGGAGGGAAGTTGTAGTGCAGCATGAACGGGTCTTTTTTCTCGCCTTCCAGGGTATCGAGCAACTGCGCGTCACGTGCGGTACCCAGAGTGGCAACAACCAGTGCCTGAGTTTCGCCACGGGTGAACAGAGCCGAACCGTGAGTCTTCGGCAGAACACCGACTTCGATGTTCAGCGGACGTACAGTGCGAGTGTCGCGACCGTCGATACGTGGCTTGCCGTTAACGATGTTCTCACGAACGGTGCGGTATTCGATTTCACCGAAAGCTGCTTTGACTTCGCTGGCAGTCGGGCTGCCTTCTTCTACAGCGAGTTTGGCAACGATCTGATCTTTCAGCTCGCCCAGACGCGCGTAACGGTCAGCTTTTACAGTGATGGTGTAAGCCTGGGAAATCGCGTCGCCGAACTCAGCGCGGATAGCGCTCAGCAGCGAAGTGGCTTCAGGCTTCGGCGTCCAGGCCCAGGTAGGCTTGGCAGCTTCGGCGGCCAGTTCTTTAACGGCCTTGATCACCGACTGGAATTCGTCGTGGGCGAACAGTACTGCGCCCAGCATCTGGTCTTCAGTCAGCTCTTTGGCTTCCGATTCAACCATCAGAACGGCTTCTTCGGTACCGGCTACAACCATGTCCAGGCTCGAAGCCTTGAGTTGCTCGTAGGTCGGGTTCAGCAGGTAGCCGGTGCTTTCGTGGAAAGCAACGCGAGCTGCGCCGATCGGGCCATCGAAAGGAATGCCGGAGATTGCCAGAGCAGCCGAAGTACCGATCATCGCAGCGACGTCCGGATCGGTTTTCTTGCTGGTGGAAACGACGGTGCAGACAACCTGCACTTCGTTCATGAAGCCTTCCGGGAAGAGCGGACGGATCGGACGGTCGATCAGACGGGAAGTCAGGGTTTCTTTTTCGGAAGGACGGCCTTCACGCTTGAAGAAGCCACCAGGGATTTTACCTGCAGCGTAGGTTTTTTCCTGGTAGTGCACGGAAAGTGGGAAGAAGCCTTTGCTTGGGTCTGCTGTCTTGGCGCCGACCACAGTCACAAGTACGGTGACGTCGTCGTCAACGGTGACCAATACAGCACCTGAAGCTTGACGGGCAATACGGCCAGTCTCGAGGGTTACGGTCGATTGACCGAATTGAAATTTCTTGATTACCGGGTTCACGGTTTCCTACCTTCTTTGTGGCTCTTGGGGAACTGGTTTCTTGCGAATTCTTGGGCGGTGCGGGGAATCGGCCCCACGACTGTCCAGATACAACTAGAGGCTGGGAGCCTGCCAGCCTTACCGAAAAACGGTAAGACAACGACAGACAACCAACCTCTATCCGAGTCGTTATTAGCGACGCAGACCCAGACGACCGATCAGGGCGCTGTAACGGCTAACGTCCTTACCTTTCAGGTAATCCAGCAGCTTACGACGCTGGTTTACCATACGGATCAGACCACGACGCGAGTGGTGATCTTTACCGTTGGCCTTGAAGTGGCCTTGCAGTTTGTTGATGTTGGCGGTCAGCAGTGCAACTTGCACTTCTGGCGAACCAGTATCACCAACAGCTTGCTGGTAGTCGGTTACGATCTGAGCTTTTTCTTCAACGCTGAGTGCCATGTGGGCAATCCTTTTATCAGGAAACCATTCCGAAGAGCGGTTTCAACAGGCCAAGGGCAAACCCTTGTATTAAAAGATGAGGAATGACCGTGCCTGTTAACAGCCATCCTCTCCCGGATCATTCACATGACCCGAGGTTCGGTCATTCTGACCGAATCAAACGACGTGGCGCGATCCGCCCGTCTTCGCTCACTTCACCGATACCGATGAAGCGACCATTGTGATCCTGCACCCGAACCATGCCGAACTGCGGCGCGTCCGGTGCTCTTACTGGCTGACCATGCAACCAGTAAAACGAACTGTGTTCCGAAAACTGCAATAACGGCCAGTCCTGCAAACCGCTGTCCGATGGCATCAGGAAGCGATCAACCGCTTCGTTACCGCCGTCGGCGTGCACTTGCTCCAACTCTTCCAGGGTGACCGTCTGGGCCAAGCTGAAAGGTCCGGCCTGTGTACGACGCAGTTGCGCGACATAAGCACCGCAACCCAGTTTCTCACCAATGTCTTCTACCAGGGTACGTATATATGTACCTTTGCTGCAATCGACCGAGAAGCGTGCAGTATCTGCGTCACTTTCGAGCAATTCCAGGCGCGCAATAGTAACAGAACGCGGTTCGCGCTCCACTACTTCCCCGGCACGAGCGAGCTTGTAGAGCGGCTGCCCATCACGCTTGAGCGCAGAGTACATGGGTGGTATCTGACTGATTTCACCGCGAAATTCCGGCAAAACCGCCTCGATATCGGCACGACCAACGGTCACCGGACGCGTCTGTAAAACATCACCTTCGGCATCGCCGGTAGTCGTGGTTTTACCTAACTGCGCCAGGGTTTCGTAGGACTTGTCTGAATCGAGCAGGTATTGCGAGAACTTGGTGGCTTCACCAAAGCACAATGGCAGGACGCCACTGGCCAAAGGGTCGAGGCTGCCGGTGTGGCCGGCTTTCTCGGCATTGAGCAACCAACGCACCTTTTGCAAAGCCGCGTTGGAAGTGAAGCCCAGCGGTTTGTCGAGCAGGATGATCCCGCTGACGTTACGACGAATGCGCTTGACCTGAGCCACGCCTTATTCCTCGTTGCTTGCTGGCTTGGTGCTTTGCGGCGCGTCACCGGCATGCTGGCCGTCTTCGGCAACTGCACGTTCGATCAGGGCCGACAGGTGCGCACCACGCACGACGCTTTCGTCGTAGTGGAAGTGCAACTGAGGCACGCTGCGCAGTTTCATTTCACGGGCCAGTTGCATCCGCAGGAAGCCTGCAGCGGAGTTCAGCACCTTGATGGTCTGCGAAATTTCTTCTGCGCTGTCCTGACCCATGACGGTCATGAAAATCTTGGCGTGACCCACGTCGCGGCTTACATCAACCGCAGTGATGGTGACCAGACCGACACGCGGGTCCTTGATTTCGCGACGGATCAGTTGAGCCAGCTCACGCTGCATCTGATCGCCAATGCGTTGGGTACGGCTATATTCTTTTGCCATGTTTTGCTACCTGATACTGACCGGGGGCGAAACCCTCGCGGTCTGAAAGCGGCAAACGCCCGGCCTGACAGATGTCGGACCGGGCGTTGCGTGTTGAGCCCATGACAGGGTCTGCGGCATTTGCATGCGAAGACCTGCCATGGCTCCTATAGCTCGCGACTTAGAGGCTGCGAGCCACTTGGACCTTCTCGAAGACTTCGATCTTGTCACCGACTTTGACGTCGTTGTAGCTCTTGACGCCGATACCGCATTCCATGCCGGCACGAACTTCGGAAGCGTCATCCTTGAAGCGACGCAGGGATTCCAGCTCGCCTTCGAAGATAACGATGTCTTCACGCAGTACGCGAATCGGACGGTTACGGAAGACAACGCCTTCGATGACCATGCAACCAGCGATCGCGCCAAACTTCGGCGAACGGAACACGTCACGTACTTCGGCAATACCCAGGATATTTTCCCGAACATCGCTGCCAAGCATACCGGTAAGGGCTTTCTTGACGTCTTCGATGATGTCGTAGATCACGTTGTAGTAACGCATATCCAGACCTTCCTGCTCGACGATCTTGCGAGCGCCAGCATCGGCACGCACGTTGAAACCGAACAGTACAGCGTTGGAAGCCAGCGCCAGGTTAGCGTCGCTCTCGGTGATACCACCGACACCGCCGCCGACTACGCGCACTTGCACTTCGTCGTTACCCAGGCCGTTCAATGCGCCCTGCAGAGCTTCCAGGGAACCACGGACGTCAGATTTGAGGACGATATTGAGCGTCTTCTTCTCTTCCTGGCCCATGTTCTCGAAGATGTTCTCCAGCTTGCCAGCGTGAGCACGGGCCAGTTTGACTTCGCGGAACTTGCCTTGACGGAACAGAGCCACTTCACGGGCTTTCTTCTCGTCAGCCACTACGCTCATCTCGTCGCCAGCGTCCGGTGTACCGTCCAGGCCGAGAATCTCGACCGGAATGGATGGACCTGCTTCCTTGATTGGCTTGCCGTTCTCGTCGAGCATGGCGCGAACGCGGCCATAGTTCGAACCGACCAGGACCATGTCGCCCTGACGCAGCGTACCGTCCTGAACCAGAACAGTAGCAACTGGACCGCGGCCCTTGTCGAGACGCGATTCAACAACAACACCACGGCCAGGAGCCGACGGAGTTGCAGTCAGTTCCAGAACTTCAGCCTGCAGCAGTACCGCTTCGAGCAGCTCGTCAACACCGGTACCCATCTTCGCGGAGACCGAAACGAACGGTGTTTCACCGCCCCACTCTTCGGACGTCACGCCGTGAACCGACAGTTCACTGCGGATGCGGTCCAGGTCAGCGCCCGGCTTGTCGATCTTGTTCACTGCAACCACCAGCGGAACACCGGCAGCCTTGGCGTGTTGCACGGCTTCGATGGTCTGTGGCATCACGCCGTCGTCAGCAGCAACGACCAGAATCACGATGTCAGTCGCCTTGGCACCACGAGCACGCATTGCGGTAAACGCAGCGTGACCCGGGGTGTCGAGGAACGTGACCATGCCGCGTTCGGTTTCAACGTGGTAAGCACCGATGTGCTGGGTAATACCACCGGCTTCGCCAGCAGCAACCTTGGCACGACGGATATAGTCGAGCAGGGAAGTCTTACCGTGGTCAACGTGGCCCATTACGGTCACAACCGGAGCACGGGAGAACGTCTCACCTTCGAACTTCAGCGATTCTGCCAGGGAATCTTCCAGGGCGGTGTCGCTGACCAGAGTCACTTTGTGGCCCAGTTCTTCAGCAACCAGTTGGGCAGTTTCCTGATCCAGAACCTGGTTGATGGTGGCTGGGGTGCCCAGCTTGAACATGAACTTGATGATCTCAGCTGCCTTGACCGACATTTGTTGTGCCAGGTCGCCGACAGAGATGGTCTCACCGATTTTCACGTCACGAACCAGAGGACCGGTTGGGCTCTGGAAGCCGTGAGCGTTACGCTTCTTCAGCTTGGCCTTGCCACGACCACCACGACGGAAGCCATCGCTTTCTTCGTCAGTGGTACGCGGTGCAACGCGTGGCGCTGGCGCTTTCTCTTTAACAGAGGCGCGATGCGGGGCGTTCTTGCGATCGCCATCACCACCACGAGCGTTGCGATCATCGCTGCGCGGTTTGTCCGGGCGACGCTGTTCATCACGCTTGCGCACTTCGGCAACCGGTGCCGGAGCAGGTGCAGCAGGTGCTTCCTGAACAGGCTGGGCAACCGGAGCTGGCGCAGCTACGGCTTCAGAGGCAGCAGGTGCTGGCGCTGAAGGCTGATTACGCGCTTCTTCTTCGGCGCGGCGCTTGGCTTCTTCTTCAGCCTTCTGACGAGCAGCATTTTCTACGGCGCGACGTTCATCAAGCTCGCGCTTGCGCTCGGCCTCGATTTCTTCCGGGCTGCGCTGCACGAATACTTTTTTCTTGCGTACTTCAACGCTGATGCTTTTGCTGCCAGCAACACGCAGGGTGCTGGTGGTTTTACGCTGCAGCGTGATCTTGCGTGGTTCTTCCACTTTCGCCTTGTGACTGCTTTTCAAGTGAGTCAGCAAAGATTGCTTCTCACTGTCAGTCACCTTTTCTTCGGCGGCGGTGTGCGGCAGACCTGCCTCACGCATCTGCTGCAACAGGCGCTCTACCGGTGTTTTGACCTCATCGGCCAGTTGTTTCACCGTGACTTGCGTCATGCACTTCTCTCCTCAGGCCGCGCCTAATTACTCGAACCAGTGGGCTCGGGCGGCCATGATCAACTTGCCGGCACGAATATCATCAATGCCGTCGATGTCGAGCAGATCGTCAATAGACTGCTCGGCCAGGTCTTCGCGGGTAATTACGCCGCGCACCGCCAGTTCCATCGCCAAATCCTTGTCCATACCCTCAAGCGAGAGCAGGTCTTCGGCCGGATGGGCGTCTGCCAGCTTTTCCTCTGTAGCGATGGCTTTGGTCAACAAACGATCCTTGGCCCGAGCACGAAGCTCGTTGACGGTTTCCTCGTCAAAGCCGTCGATGTTGAGCATCTCCTCCACCGGTACATAGGCAATCTCTTCCAGGCTGGTGAAGCCTTCATCTACCAGCACTTGCGCCAGGTCTTCGTCGACTTCCAGCTCGTCGATGAAGTTGCGCAGGATGTCGCCGGTTTCTGCTTGCTGCTTGGCCTGGATGTCCGATTCGGTCATTACGTTCAGGGTCCAACCGGTCAGTTGACTGGCCAGACGCACGTTCTGACCGCCACGACCAATGGCCTGAGCCAGGTTGTCGGCACCGACCGCGATGTCCATTGCATGGGCGTCTTCATCTACGATGATTGCCGCCACTTCAGCCGGGGACATCGCGTTGATGACGAATTGAGCCGGATTGTCATCCCACAGGACGATATCCACTCGTTCGCCACCCAGTTCGCCCGAAACAGCCTGAACTCGCGAACCACGCATGCCAATACAGGCACCTTGCGGGTCGATTCGTTTGTCCTTGGAGCGAACAGCGATTTTTGCACGTGAGCCCGGGTCACGAGAGGCAGCCATCACCTCAATCAGACCTTCAGCGATTTCCGGCACTTCAATGCGGAAAAGCTCAATCAGCATCTCTGGCGCTGTACGCGACAGAATCAGCTGCGGACCACGGTTTTCAGTGCGAATTTCCTTCAGCAGAGCCCTTAGACGGACACCTACACGGAAGGTTTCGCGGGAAATAATGTCTTCACGAGCCAGCAGCGCTTCGGCATTGTTGCCCAGGTCAACGATAACGTTGTCGCGGGTAACTTTCTTGACAGTGCCGGAGATGATTTCGCCCAGTCGTTCACGATAGGCGTCAACCACTTGCGCACGCTCGGCTTCGCGAACTTTCTGCACAATAACTTGCTTGGCAGTCTGCGCGGCGATACGGCCGAACTCGATGGATTCGATTTTTTCTTCGATCAGATCACCGGCTACGGCACCTGGTCTTTTCTCTTGAGCCTGATCGACAGCCAGCTCGTACGCTGGATCGTCAAGATCTTCATCTTCGACTACTGTCCAGCGACGGAAAGTCTCGTAGTTACCCGTCTGACGGTTGATCTCTACACGCAGCTCAACTTCATCTTCAAAACGTTTTTTTGTCGCGGTGGCCAGGGCCAACTCAAGCGCTTCAAAAATCACATCTGCCGGAACGCCCTTTTCATTGGACACCGACTCAACAACCAGCAGTACTTCTTTGCTCATCGTACGCCTCGCCTTTCGCAAGCCATTGGATCCGCGGGATCCGCAGTATTTGGCACGTATCAGTCAAACGTGGGAATAATGTTGGCCTTGTCGATCATATCGATCGGCAACAGGAACTCGTGGTCTTCTACCTGCACCACAACGTCCTGCTCTTCTACACCACGCAGAAGGCCCTGAAAGTTGCGTCGTCCTTCGAAAGGCGAACGCAGCTTGATCTTCACTTGTTCACCGGCAAATTTTGCGAACTGCTCAATAGTGAACAGTGGGCGTTCCATGCCAGGCGAGGAAACTTCAAGGGTGTATTCAACGGAGATCGGATCTTCAACATCAAGAACGCCGCTGATCTGACGGCTCACGATGGCGCAATCGTCCACCAGCACACCGCCCTCTTTATCGATATAAACGCGCAACATTGAGTGGCGACCTTGAGCCGAAAACTCAATACCCCAGCATTCATAGCCCAGGGCCACGACCACCGGGGCCAGCAAGGCCTGCAACTCTTCTAGCTTGCTCGACACCTGAACCCCCTCGTGCATGTATGTGCATGCTATGCAAAATAAAAAAATGGGCGAAACGCCCATCCTTGAAACGCCGTCGAACAGCGGCGTTGAAAGTGTCCAGCTAACAAAAAGCCCCTTAAAAGGGGCTCCTTAAACTGGTTGCGGGGGCCGGATTTGAACCGACGACCTTCGGGTTATGAGCCCGACGAGCTACCAGACTGCTCCACCCCGCGACAAAGCTGGGGCGGAAGTATACGACCGATCCCTTGCAGGGTCAATGTAACCTTCCGCCTACAAGAAAGCCCGCAACAGCGGGCTCTCCTGATAATTGGTACCGAGAAGGGGACTCGAACCCCTACACCCTATGGGCACAACCACCTCAAGGTTGCGTGTCTACCAATTCCACCACCTCGGCAATACATCTTTGGCAGCCTCGAACATCACTGCCTGTTGAAACCTTACTTCTGCTCGGGAGCTTGAGGTACGTCAGCTGGAACAACCGCTGGCTTTTGCCCTTCGAGCACCGGAACATCATCTGCTGCCGGTTTTTGCTTCACTTCCATTACCGCTGGATCTGGCAAACCTTCCTGAGTCAGCTCATGAGCTTTCTCTTTAGCAAAGTAACCTAACCCCAAGCTGGTTATGAAAAAAGCTGCGGCGAGTATACCAGTAAACTTACTAAGAAAGGTAGAGGAACCTTGGCTTCCGAAGACAGTATTTGATGCCCCTGCTCCGAAAGACGCGCCAGCGTCCGCACCCTTACCCTGCTGCAGCAGAACCAGGACAACAACGCCCAGAGCGGCCAACAGATGAAAAACGACTACGACTGTTTCCAGCATTTTTTCAGTTTCCCGCGGCGCGAATAATCGCACCGAACTCAGCTGCATTCAGGGAGGCACCACCAATGAGCCCCCCATCGATATCCGGCATGCCGAACAGTTCGACCGCATTGGCCGCCTTCACGCTGCCGCCATAAAGAAGTCGCACGCCTTGTGCGACCTCAGCATTCTCTTTCGCCAACTGTGCACGAATGGCTGCGTGCACGTCCTGCGCCTGTTGAGGCGAAGCGGTCAGCCCGGTGCCGATGGCCCAGACTGGCTCGTAAGCGATTACTGCATTCACAAGAGCATTGACGCCCAGCGCTACGATGATGCTGTCGAGCTGCTGCCCAACCACTTCAAGCGTTTTGCCAGCTTCACGCTCTTCGAGGGTTTCGCCGATACACAGCACCGGCGTAAGGCCGCTTGCCTGAGCTGCAGCGAACTTGCGAATCAGCACATCATCGCTCTCGCCCATAATCTGGCGACGCTCCGAGTGACCGACAAGTACCAGCTTGCAACCTGCATCAGCCAATTGACTCGACGAAACTTCGCCGGTCAAGGCACCCTGCCCTGCTTCATGCGCACAGTTCTGCGCACCCACAGAAATTGATTTGCCCTGCAAACCTTCAACCACCAGGCTTACGTGCAGGCTCGACGGAAACACCGCCACATCAACACCGCTTGGGAGGACCTGCTCTGCAAGGCCCTCGATCAGCTCAGCGACGCTGGCGCGGGTACCGTGCATCTTCCAGTTACCAGCTACCATAGGGCGACGCATGCTGTACCTCGTCGGTCAAAGTGGGCGCAGATGTTACCCAACACTTTCAACACTGGCAAGCCGAAATCAGGCGCAAACTTCAGCAACCAGTTTTGCGAGCTCATCGGCGTAACCGCGAACCTGTACTTCGTCCTCGCCTTCAACCATCACGCGCACCAGTGGCTCGGTCCCGGACTTGCGCAGCAACACGCGACCGCGACCCTCCATGGCTGCCGTTACTCGGTCGCAAGCCTCTTTGACAGCGGGGTGCGTGACCGGATCAACACCGCCCGAAAACCGGACGTTGACCAATACTTGCGGGCACTTGCGAAGCGCCTGACGCGACTGCGCAAGACTTTCTCCGTTGCGACGCAGCGCAAGCAGAACCTGCAGCGCTGCAATAATTGCGTCCCCGGTAGTGGTGTGCTGGAAGCAGACGACGTGACCGGAGTTCTCACCACCGATCTGCCAATTGCGCTCCAGAAGCTCGGCAATCACATAACGATCACCCACGTTCGCGCGAACAAACGGGATATCCAGATCAGCCAGAGCCAGCTCAAGCCCCAGATTGCTCATCAGCGTACCCACGACGCCACCTTGCAGGCGGCCACGCGCATGGAGATCACGGGCAATGATGAACAACAACTCGTCACCATCAACAACAGCGCCCGTGTGATCAACCATCAAGACGCGGTCGCCATCTCCATCGAAACCAATGCCGAGGTCTGCATGCTCGGCGAGCACGGCAGCCTGCAGCGCCCCCATGTGCGTGGAGCCACAATCTTCATTGATGTTCAGGCCATTGGGCTGAGCAGACAAAACGGTCACTTGAGCGCCCAGCTCACGGAAGACGTTTGGCGCCACCTTGTAGGTCGCGCCATGGGCGCAGTCGACCACCAGCTTGAGGCCGGCAAAATCGGTGCTGGTCGGCACGCTGCTTTTACAGAATTCGATATAACGGCCCGCAGCGTCATTGATACGCGAAACCTTGCCCAGCTTTTCCGACTCAACGACGGTCATCGGCGCATCGAGCAACTCCTCGATCATCAACTCGATCTCGTCGGGCAATTTGGTGCCCTGACCCGAGAAGAACTTGATGCCGTTATCGTAGTGCGGGTTATGCGAAGCGCTGATCACGATGCCGGCTTCCGCATGAAAAGTGCGCGTCAGGTAAGCGATGGCAGGCGTAGGCATCGGCCCCAACAGCATCACATCGGCGCCAGCGGCAGACAGACCCGCCTCAAGCGCCGACTCGAACATATACCCGGAGATTCGCGTGTCCTTGCCTACCAGAATGCGGCAGGCGCCAAGACGTCGAAACGCCATGCCTGCTGCCCAACCGAGTTTCAGCATGAATTCGGGAGTAATAGGGAATTGCCCCACTCGACCACGAATGCCGTCGGTTCCGAAATATTTCTTGGTAATCATGGATGCTCCGTATTCTTATTGCGCCGCTTCAACCGCGGCAATCATCCGCACGACATCGACCGTTTCGGCCACATCATGCACACGTAGAATTCTTGCGCCCTTGGTCATCGCCAACGCGGCGAGAGCAAGACCACCAAACAGACGTTCGCCGACCGGACGCCCCAACGCACCGCCAATCATGCTCTTGCGCGAGACACCAACCAATAGCGGGCGGCCCAGCAGATGCAATTCCTGCATATGCTTGAACAGGCTCAGATTGTGATCGAGGCTTTTGGCAAAACCAAAACCCGGATCCAGAATGATGCGCTCTTCAGGAATACCCGCAACACCACACCGATCCATCCGTTCGCGCAAAAACGCACCGACTTCAGCGACCAGATCGTCATAACGAGGATCATCCTGCATATCGCCAGGCTCGCCACGCATGTGCATCAGGCACACAGGGAGCCCGGTCGCAGCCGCCGCATCCAGCGCACCATCACGACGCAATGAGCGAACGTCATTGATCAACCCTGCCCCCAGCCGAGCGGTTTCACGAATGACAGCAGGCGTGGAGGTGTCCACCGAGATGATAACGTCCAGCTCGCGATTCAGCGCCTCCACGACAGGAGCCACGCGCTCAAGCTCTTCAGTGGGCGATACGGCACGCGCGCCCGGACGAGTTGATTCGCCGCCGACATCAATCAGCGTGGCACCCGCAGCAACCATCGCTTCGGCATGCCGCAGGGCGGCATCGAGATGGGTGTAGCGACCGCCATCGGAGAAGGAATCAGGAGTTGCATTGAGAATGCCCATAACATGCGTACGGGACAAATCAAGAACCCGGTTGCCGCAAGGCAACCGGGTCGGGTACAGCACAGGATTCATGTCAGGCCTTAGTGTTCAGCAGCAGGACCACCGATCGGGGCTTCCGGACGAACATCCGGAGGTGTTACCGGAGTACCAGGAGTACCCGAACCACCTTCCCAATCGCGCGGTTCGCGCGGAGTACGGCCAGCCATAATATCGTCGATCTGCTCAGCATCAATCGTTTCGTACTTCATCAACGCATCTGCCATCGCGTCGAGCTTCTCACGGTTGTCGGTGAGGATCTGTTTGGCGGTGCCGTAGCACTGATCGATAATGCTGCGAACTTCGGAGTCGATCAAGCGCGAGGTATCAGCCGACAAACCACTGCTTGAGCCACCGCCGCCACGACCCAGGTAGCCCTGGTCTTCGTCTTCACCGTACAGCAGAGGACCCAGCTTCTCGGACAGACCCCACTTGGTCACCATGTTCCGGGCAATCTGACTGGCCCGCATGATGTCGTTGGAAGCGCCAGTGGTAACACCGTCAAACCCAAGGGTCATCTCTTCAGCGATCCGACCGCCATACAACGAGCAGATCTGACTGATCAAAGCACGCTTGGACAGGCTGTAACGATCTTCCTCAGGGAGGAACATGGTGACACCCAGCGCACGACCACGAGGGATGATCGACACCTTGTAAACCGGATCATGCTCTGGCACCACCCGACCCACGATTGCGTGACCCGCTTCGTGATAAGCCGTGTTGCGCTTCTCTTTCTCGGACATGACCATGGATTTGCGCTCAGCGCCCATCATGATCTTGTCTTTAGCGAGCTCAAACTCTTTCATCTCAACGATGCGCTTACCGGTACGGGCAGCAAACAGCGATGCTTCGTTGACCAGGTTGGCAAGGTCGGCACCGGAGAAGCCAGGCGTACCACGGGCGATAACACCCGCGTTGACGTCGTCGCCCATCGGCACTTTGCGCATGTGAACCTTGAGGATCTGCTCACGGCCACGGATATCAGGCAAACCAACCACAACCTGGCGGTCGAAACGACCTGGACGCAGCAAAGCCGGGTCCAGTACGTCAGGACGGTTGGTTGCGGCGATGACGATGATGCCGTCATTCATTTCGAAACCATCCATCTCGACCAGCAACTGGTTAAGAGTCTGCTCACGCTCATCGTGACCACCGCCCATGCCAGCACCACGATGACGACCTACAGCGTCGATTTCGTCGATGAAGATGATGCAAGGAGCGTGTTTCTTGGCCTGTTCGAACATGTCGCGAACGCGGCTTGCGCCGACACCCACGAACATTTCAACGAAGTCAGAACCGGAAATAGTGAAAAACGGGACCTTCGCTTCGCCCGCAATGGCCTTGGCCAGCAAGGTTTTACCGGTACCCGGTGGACCCACCATCAGTACGCCGCGAGGAATCCGGCCACCCAGACGCTGGAACTTGCCCGGATCACGGAGGAACTCAACGAGCTCGCCCACTTCTTCCTTGGCTTCATCGCAACCCGCGACGTCAGCCAATGTCGTCTTGACCTGATCTTCAGAGAGCAGGCGCGCCTTGCTCTTGCCGAAGCTCATCGGACCGCCCTTGCCTCCCGCACCACCTTGCATCTGGCGCATGAAGAACATGAAGACAGCGATGATCACGAGAATCGGGAAGCTGGCTACCAGCAACTGAGTCCAGATGCTTTGCTGCTCAGGCTGCTTGCCCTCAACAACCACGTTGTTGTTGACCAGATCGCCGATCAGGCCATTGTCCTGAATAGCCGGACGAATGGTCTTGAAGGAGTCGCCATCAGTACGTTTGCCCGTAATGACGTAGCCATCCACTGCAACTTTCTCGACCTTGCCATCCTTCACCTGCTGGATGAACTCGGAATAGTTGAGGGTCTGCGGCTCGTTAGGGCTGGAGAAGTTGTTCATCACCGTCACAAGGACAGCCGCGATGATCAACCACAGGATCAAATTCTTTGCCATATCGTTCAATTAGCTACCCTCTGAAGCAAGCTCCACGCAGAGCGTGCCTCGCATGATATTCACCGGCCTAACTTACTACAGAACCCGCAGATGTGGCAGGCACCGTCTGTAACCCTTTGTGAAACTTTGACTACACGATGCTCGGTGATGCTGCATCGACAAGGCCATTTAAAAAAATCTATCGCTGCACCTCAAAGGCGCTCAACGCTTGCCGACCCCTCAATTCCGCGGAAACCACGCCCCAGCAAATACTGCTCGCGGGAACGATCACGCGATGAAGAAGGCTTGCGCATCTGAACCTTGTCGAACAGCTTGCGGATGTCCTTGTGGTACATGTCAAAGCCTTCCCCTTGGAAAACCTTGATCAGAAAGTCACCACCCGGCCGCAAAACACGCCCTGCAAGATCGAGTGCCAACTCGCAAAGAAACATTGCGCGAGGCATATCGACAGCGCTCAATCCACTCATATTGGGGGCCATATCGGAAATCACAAGGTCTACCTGTGTATTACCGACCGCTTCCAGAATTTGCGCCAGCACTGCATCTTCAGTGAAATCCCCTTGAATAAAGGTGACATCAGGGATGCTGTCCATCTCCAGAATATCTGACGCAATCAACCGACCTTGACCACCAATCAGACGACTGGTCACTTGCGACCAGCCTCCGGGGGCCGCGCCCAGGTCAATTACGGTCATGCCTGGACGGATGATTTTGTCCTTTTCCTGAATCTCGAGCAGCTTGTAGCTGGCGCGCGAACGATAGCCGTCCTTTTGCGCCATTTTGACGTATTTGTCGTCGAAGTGTTCTTTGAGCCAGTTATGGCTTGTCTTGGAACGGGCCACGGGGCACCTCAAAAATAATCGAGTCGTGATTAAGTGGGCGGTCCCGGACTCGCTCGGGTAAACTGGCCGCCGCTTTTTACAAGATCAGACGCAGAGGTCAGATTATGCCGCTCACTCAAGAGCAGAAGAAACAGTACAAATCCATTGGCCACCACCTGAAACCGGTTTTGATCGTGGCTGACAATGGTTTGACCGAAGGTGTGCTTGCCGAACTGGAGCGCGCACTGAGCGATCACGAGCTGATCAAGATCAAACTCAACATCCTGGACCGCGAAAGCCGCCTTCAAGCCATTGCCGAACTGTGCAAGGCCGGATCTGCGGATCTTGTGCAGGTCATCGGCAAGATGGCGCTGATCTACCGCAAGAACCCAAAGGTAAACAAGCAGCTCTCAAACGTCCACCGCGCAGTTTGATGCAAACCACCAGGCCGCGTCAGCGCGCCCTGGTGTTGCTTCCCGGCGCTGGTTGCAAAACCAGCAGCAAGCCGGAAACTCCCAACGCCAGATAACTCATCAACTGCCAGCTCACTGCACCCGGCAAACAGAGCCGCACGCTGAAATAGCTGACTGCCGACAGTATGGCGACGAACAATAACTGTCCGCGCACATCCCGCCAGATACCTGCAAACCGCTCAACACCCAGCAACACTGCCATCTGCAGGGCTGCACATGACGCTGCAACCCCCACCAGCAACGCACCGGAGTGACCGGCAAGCTCCTTGATCAACAACGGCGCCAGACCGGTTTGGTCCAGCACCGTCAGCATAGCCAGATGCAGCAAGATCATGCCGCCCACCCAAAACGTCTGGGCAAGCTGCCAGATCAATGCGCCCGCCGAAAACGGGCGACTTGCCTCAAACGTGGCGGACTTCAACAATCTCGTACTCAATAATGCCACCCGGTGTCTTCACGGCCACCACGTCACCCTCTTCCTTGGCAATCAAGGCGCGGGCCAATGGTGAACCTACCGAAATCTTGCCGAGTTTGAAGTCAGCCTCATCCTCACCCACGATGTGGTAAGTAACGCGCTCATCGGTCTCGACGTTGGCGATTTCCACGGTGGTGCCGAAAATCACTTTGCCGGTGTGCGGGATGGTTGTGACATCGATGATGACCTGATTCTGAATCCGGCCTTCAATGTCACGAATCCGCGCTTCAACCATACCCTGCTGCTCACGAGCAGCGTGGTACTCAGCGTTTTCCTTCAGGTCACCCAGCTCACGCGCAGTACCAATGTCCTGGCTGAGCTTCGGGCGAACCACCTTGGTCAGGTGAGCGTGTTCTTCTTCCAGGGCTTTCGCGCCCTGGACAGTCATTGGATATTTGATCATGCCTTCAATCCTGCATGTAGATCCTGCAAGCGACGCACGGTCTTTTCCGGACCGAATTTCAGCGCTTCGCAGATGGCTTCGCCCGCAGCAATCGTGGTGGTGCAGTAGATTTTGTGCTGCAGGGCATTACGACGGATGGAGTAGGAATCAGCGATCGACTGACGACCCTCGGTCGTGTTGATGATCAGCGTCACTTCATCATTCTTGATCATGTCGACAACGTGCGGACGGCCTTCGGTCACCTTGTTGACGCGACGAACCTTGAGGCCCGCCGCTTCAATCAGCTTGGCGGTACCGGCAGTGGCGACGATTTCGAAACCAAGGCTGATCAGATCACGCGCAACGCCAGCCACCAACGGCTTATCGTCGTCACGCACGCTGATAAAAGCAGTGCCGCCAGTCGGCAATACTTCGCTGGCACCCATCTGGGCTTTGGCGAATGCTTCACCAAACGTATCACCTACGCCCATCACTTCACCGGTCGACTTCATCTCTGGGCCGAGGATCGGGTCAACGCCAGGGAATTTGGCGAATGGGAATACCGCCTCTTTCACGCTGTAGAAGTTCGGGATGATTTCTTTGGTGAAGTTCAGCTCTTTCAGGGTTTTGCCAGCCATGACGCGAGCCGCGATCATTGCCAGGGAAACACCGATGCACTTGGAAACGAACGGCACGGTACGCGAGGCACGCGGGTTCACTTCGATCACGTAGATGTCTTCGCCCTGCAACGCCAGCTGCACGTTCATCAGGCCAACTACGCCCAGCTCCAGCGCCATCTTCTTCACCTGCTCGCGCATCTCGTCCTGGATATGAGCCGGGAGCGAGTACGGAGGCAGGGAGCAAGCCGAGTCACCAGAGTGAACACCCGCCTGCTCAATGTGCTGCATGATCGCGCCGATCACCACGTCAGTACCGTCGCAGACTGCATCGACGTCCATTTCAATGGCGCAATTCAGGAAGTGATCCAGCAGCACCGGGCTGTCATTGGACACTTGAACCGCTTCACGCAGGTAGCGCTTGAGTTCGTCTTCCTGATAAACGATTTCCATGGCACGGCCGCCCAGTACGTAGGACGGACGAACAACCAGCGGATAACCGATTTTTGCAGCTGCGCGAATCGCTTCGTCTTCGCTACGCACGGTGGCGTTAGGCGGCTGGCGGAGGTTCAGGCGCTCAACCATTTGCTGGAAGCGCTCACGGTCTTCAGCACGGTCGATAGCGTCAGGGCTGGTGCCGATGATTGGCACACCGGCCGCTTCCAGAGCGCGAGCCAGTTTCAGAGGCGTCTGACCGCCGTACTGCACGATCACGCCTTTAGGCTTCTCGACACGGACGATTTCCAGCACGTCTTCCAGGGTTACCGGCTCGAAGTACAGGCGATCAGAAGTGTCGTAGTCAGTGGATACGGTTTCCGGGTTGCAGTTGACCATGATGGTCTCGTACCCGTCTTCGCGCAGGGCGAGGGCCGCATGCACACAGCAGTAGTCGAACTCGATACCCTGGCCGATACGGTTAGGACCGCCACCCAGGATCATGATCTTGTCGCGACCGGTCGGCGCTGCTTCGCACTCTTCTTCGTACGTCGAGTACAGGTAGGCGGTGTCAGTGGCGAACTCGGCTGCGCAGGTGTCAACGCGCTTGTAGACCGGGAATATTTCCAGCTTGTGACGATGAGTACGCAGGTTCTTCTCGGTCACACCCAGCAGCTTGGCCAGACGCGCATCGGAGAAGCCTTTACGCTTGAGGCGGAACATCAGGTTGCGGTCGATAGCCGACAGACCCAGGGTCTTGACCTTCTCTTCTTCCTTGATCAGATCTTCGATCTGCACCAAGAACCACGGATCGATCATGTTCATGGCGAAGATTTCTTCGACCGTCATGCCCGCACGGAAGGCATCAGCCACGTACCAGATACGCTCGGCGCCCGGCACGGTCAGCTCACGCTTGAGGGTGCTCATGCTTTCCGGGTTGGTCAGGTCCAGCTTCGGATCAAGACCGCAGACACCCACTTCCAGACCGCGCAATGCTTTCTGCAGGGATTCCTGGAAGGTCCTGCCGATTGCCATGACTTCACCGACCGACTTCATTTGCGTGGTCAGGCGAGCGTCAGCCTTGGAGAACTTCTCGAAGGCAAAGCGTGGCAGCTTGGTCACAACGTAGTCGATCGACGGCTCGAAAGAAGCCGGAGTCTTGCCGCCGGTGATTTCGTTTTGCAGCTCGTCGAGGGTGTAACCGATAGCCAGTTTGGCGGCGACGCGAGCGATCGGGAAACCGGTCGCTTTCGAAGCCAGTGCCGAGGAACGCGATACACGCGGGTTCATCTCGATCACAACCATGCGGCCAGTGTCCGGGCAGATGCCGAACTGAACGTTGGAACCACCGGTTTCAACGCCGATTTCACGCAGTACCGCCAAGGAGGCGTTACGCATGATCTGGTATTCCTTGTCAGTCAGCGTCTGCGCTGGCGCAACAGTGATCGAGTCGCCGGTGTGAACGCCCATCGGGTCAAAGTTTTCGATGGAGCAGACGATGATGCAGTTGTCCTTTTTGTCGCGGACAACTTCCATTTCATATTCTTTCCAGCCGATCAGCGATTCGTCGATCAGCAGTTCCTTGGTTGGCGACAGGTCCAGACCACGGGTGCAGATTTCTTCGAACTCTTCACGGTTGTACGCGATACCGCCACCGGTGCCGCCCATGGTGAACGAAGGACGGATGATGCACGGGAAGCCGAGCTTTTCCAGTACCGCGTAGGACTCTTCCATGGTGTGGGCAATACCCGAACGCGGGCAGTCCAGACCGATGGACTTCATGGCCTTGTCGAAACGCGAACGGTCTTCAGCCTTGTCGATGGTGTCGGCGTTTGCACCGATCATCTCGACGCCGAACTTCGCCAGAACGCCTTCGCGCTCCAGGTCCAGTGCGCAGTTCAGAGCGGTTTGACCACCCATGGTTGGCAGCACGGCGTCTGGACGTTCTTTTTCGATGATCTTGGCAACGGTCTGCCATTTGATCGGTTCGATGTAGGTCGCGTCGGCCATCGCCGGGTCGGTCATGATGGTCGCTGGGTTGGAGTTCACCAGGATGACGCGGTAACCCTCTTCGCGCAGGGCTTTACAGGCCTGGGCGCCGGAGTAATCGAATTCACAGGCCTGACCGATCACGATAGGACCGGCGCCGAGAATCAGGATGCTTTTAATGTCTGTACGTTTTGGCATGGGTTTGTCACTCAAATCCGTAGGTCAGTCGGCAAGCCGTCTTGAACTTCTTTGCAGCCACCGGGCGGTCTTCGCCGGACGTTTCATCCAGGTCCAGCCCGGCGCTGCGCGTTACATTCTCAAGGCAACCGTTTAGCGTCGCTTGGCCATGGTTTCGATGAAGCGATCAAACAGCGGAGCAACGTCCGCCGGGCCCGGGCTTGCTTCAGGGTGCCCCTGGAAGCTGAACGCGTCTTTGTCGGTACGCTCGATGCCCTGCAGGCTGCCGTCGAACAGCGACTTGTGGATCGCACGAACATTGGCTGGCAGTGTTGCTTCATCCACCGCAAAACCGTGGTTCTGGCTGGTGATCATCACAACGCCGGTGTCCAGGTCCTGTACCGGGTGGTTGGCACCGTGGTGGCCGTGACCCATCTTCACCGTCTTGGCACCGGACGCCAGCGCCAGCAGTTGGTGACCCAGGCAGATACCGAATACCGGAATGTCGGTTTCCAGCACTTCCTTGATCGCCTGGATGGCGTAGTCGCAAGGCTCCGGATCGCCAGGGCCGTTGGACAGGAAGACACCATCAGGCTTGTAGGCAAGCACTTCACTGGCAGGCGTTTGAGCCGGAACGACGGTTACGCGGCAGCCGCGCTCGACCAGCATACGCAGGATGTTGACCTTGACGCCGTAGTCATAGGCCACGACGTGGTATGGCAATTCAGATGCGGCAATTTCAGGGCAGCTGTCGGTCTTCAAGGACCAGACGCTGGAGCGCCACTCGTAAGATTCCTTGACGCTGACGACTTTCGCCAAGTCCATGCCTTTCAGGCCCGGGAAGCCGCGCGCTGCAGCGATGGCCGCTTCTTCGGAAATGTTGTCACCGGCCATGATGCAGCCGTTCTGTGCACCTTTCTCACGCAGAATGCGGGTCAGGCGACGGGTGTCGATCCCTGCGATTGCCACAACGTTGTTGGCTTTCAGGTAATCATCCAGTGACATCTTGTTGCGCCAGTTGCTGGCAACCAGCGGCAGATCACGAATCACCAGGCCAGCAGACCAGACGCGATCCGACTCGGCGTCTTCAGGGGTGGTGCCGGTGTTACCGATATGCGGGTAAGTCAGAGTAACGATTTGCTGGGCATAGGAAGGATCGGTAAGGATTTCCTGATAGCCTGTCATGGCAGTGTTAAACACTACCTCGCCAACGGTTTGACCGTCGGCTCCAATGGCTTCGCCGCGAAAAATGCTGCCATCAGCAAGGGCGAGTATGGCTGGCTTAGTCAAGAAGACCTCCCGTAAGTAAAGCCTGAAAGGGCGTTCGCAGGTTGCAAAAAAGCGGAATGACGTAGTTACGTCACCCCGCTTTCTTATAGAATCATCTGCGCGCTTTTAGTGGACACACTAAAGCTGTAGCTTACAGAAAAAGGCTTTTTTGGTCTACCGCCAATGAGGCGAAAAGACGGGGGAATGCGACAGAAGTTCCCGAGGAAGGATAAAACAGAGGCGCAAACCCTGAATTTCAGGGCTGCGCCTCTGTTATAGCGATCAATCAGTAACGATCAATCAATGCAGATCGAGCACGTCCTGCATGTCGTATAGACCCGCCTCACGACCCTCAAGCCACATGGCAGCCCTGACTGCGCCCTTGGCAAACGTCATGCGACTGGAAGCCTTGTGCGTGATCTCGACCCGCTCGCCTTCAGAGGCAAACAGGACGGTGTGATCACCGACGACGTCACCCGCACGAATCGTCGCGAAACCAATGGTCTGGCGATCACGGGTACCGGTCTGGCCTTCACGGCCGTAGACAGCGACCTTTTCCAGATCACGCCCCAGCGCATTGGCAACCACTTCACCCAGGCGCAACGCAGTGCCAGACGGCGCGTCGACCTTGTGGCGGTGATGCGCCTCGATGATTTCGATGTCGACATCATCACCCAGCACGCGGGCAGCGGTATCGAGCAACTTCAGGCACAGATTCAGGCCAACGCTGAAATTGGCGGCGAAGACGATCGGAATCTCTTTCCCCGCCTCAGCGATGCGCTGCTTTTCTTCAGCCGTGAAACCCGTGGTACCGATGATCATGGCCTTGCCGGCCTTGCGGCAGAACGCCAGATTCTTCAGGGTCACCGAAGGGTGCGTGAAGTCGATCAGCACATCGAACTCATCAGCCACTTTGGCCAGATCACCCGACAGCGGAACGCCGATACGACCCAGCGCAGCCAGCTCGCCAGCATCAGCACCGACCAGCGTGCTGTCGGGCCGATCGATCGCCGCCGTCAGGCCAGCGCCCGGCGCTTGCTGAACAGCTTCGATCAGAATTTTACCCATGCGCCCGGCGGCGCCCATCACAGCAATACGTCGCATGTCCTGCTCCCGTTACAAGTCGCCGAAGAAACGCTTCACACCGTCAAACCAGCCAGTGGCTTTCGGGGAGTGAGAGCTATCGCCTTCAAGCGTTGAGCGGAACTCTTCGAGCAGTTCACGCTGACGACGGCCCAGATTGACCGGAGTCTCGACAGCTACACGGCACATCAAGTCACCCGCACCGCCACCACGTACCGGAGCCACACCTTTACCACGCAAGCGGAACTGCTTGCCGGTCTGGGTACCCTCAGGAATCTTCAGCTTGACGCGGCCATCCAGCGTTGGCACCTCCAGCTCACCGCCCAGTGCGGCATCAGTGAAGCTGATTGGCACTTCGCAGAACAGATGCTTGCCGTCACGCTGGAAGATCGCGTGCTCGCGCACGTTGATCACCACGTACAGGTCGCCCGTAGGCCCACCTTGCGTACCTGCTTCACCTTCGCCGGAAAGACGAATGCGATCACCGGTATCAACCCCAGGCGGTACTTTCACAGCGAGGGTCTTGTACTCTTCGACACGGCCTTCGCCATGGCAGGAGTCGCAAGGATCGGAAATGATCTTGCCGTTGCCGTGGCAACGCGGGCAGGTCTGCTGCACCGAGAAGAAACCTTGCTGCATGCGAACCTGGCCAATACCGCCACAGGTTGGGCAGGTAACAGGCGAGGAACCTTTCTTGGCACCCGAACCGTCACACGGCTTGCAGTTGACCAGCGTCGGAACCCGGATGTTCACCGAGGTACCGCGCACGGCTTCTTCAAGGTTCAGCTCGAGGGTGTAACGCAGATCGCTACCGCGCTGGGCGCCGCCACGACCACCGCCACCACCGCGGCCGCCACCAAAGAAGTCGCTGAATACATCGCCGAAAATGTCGGAGAAGTTCGCACCGCCAGCCCCGCCACCGCCGAAACCGCCGCCACCCATGCTTGGGTCGACGCCTGCATGACCGTACTGGTCGTAAGCCGCGCGCTTGCTGGCGTCCGACAGAACTTCGTAGGCCTCGTTGGCCTCTTTGAAGAGTTCTTCCGACGCTTTATCGTCAGGATTGCGATCAGGGTGATGCTTCATCGCCAGACGACGATAAGCTTTCTTCAGATCTGCCTCGCTGGAGCCTCGCTCCACCCCCAATACTTCGTAATAGTCACGCTTAGCCATAAATTCTTCCGCACTCTTGAGGACGTCCGGCAAAACCCTCCTGAGTTTTGCCAAACTCGTTGAGCCCCATACAGGCCCGGACCCAACTCACGTCAATTCAACGATCCTGGTCTTCATTTCACCGGTCAGGCTGACCGGGAAAGCGGCAGAACAAGCCGCATGCAGGAGCATGACGACCTTGCCACACCGGCTTGCGGTAAATACCGCAGGCCGAAAAAATTTCGTCTGTTCCAGACACGCCAACGCGGGAGCAAGCTCCCGCGCGGCGACATCCTACCAGCGACCGCCCGAAAACGGTCAACTGGCTTGCAAGTGAGCCTGCGCTTACTTGTTTTCTTTAACTTCTTCAAACTCTGCATCGACAACGTCGTCAGCAGGCTTGGCGTCTTCCTTCGCAGCCTGAGCACCGGCTTCCGGTTGCTCTGCCTGCTCGGCGTACATTTTCTGAGCCACTGGCGCAGAAACCTTGGACAGCTCTTCGACTTTGGCGTCGATGGCAGCTTTGTCATCGCCTTTGATAGCGGTTTCCAGAGCAACCAGCGCAGCTTCGATCGCCGTTTTTTCTTCAGCGGTCACTTTGTCGCCAGCATCGGAGATCATTTTGCGAGTCGAGTGAACCAGTGCATCGCCCTGGTTACGCGCGGTCGCCAGCTCTTCGAACTTGCGGTCTTCTTCAGTGTTGGCTTCAGCATCACGAATCATTTGCTGAATTTCTTCGTCCGAAAGACCGGAGTTAGCCTTGATCACGATCGACTGCTGCTTGCCGGTCGCCTTGTCTTTGGCGCCTACGTGCAGGATGCCGTTGGCGTCGATGTCGAAGGTCACTTCGATCTGTGGAACGCCACGTGGTGCTGGTGGAATCTCAGCCAGGTCGAACTTGCCCAGAGACTTGTTCTGACCAGCCTGCTTACGCTCACCTTGCAGCACGTGAATGGTCACGGCGTTCTGGTTGTCGTCGGCAGTGGAGAACACTTGCGATTTCTTGGTAGGAATCGTGGTGTTCTTGTCGATCAGCGCAGTCATCACGCCGCCCATGGTTTCGATACCCAGGGTCAGCGGGCTAACGTCCAGCAGCAGAACGTCTTTAACATCACCGGCCAATACTGCGCCCTGAATAGCGGCACCCATGGCAACTGCTTCGTCCGGGTTAACATCTTTACGAGCTTCTTTGCCGAAGAACTCGGTAACTTTCTGCTGCACCAACGGCATACGAGTCTGGCCACCGACCAGAATCACGTCGTTGATTGCGCTGATGTCGATACCGGAGTCTTTCAACGCGATACGGCAAGGCTCGATGGTGCGCTGAACCAGGTCTTCAACCAGCGATTCCAGCTTGGCGCGCGAGATTTTCACGTTCAAGTGCTTTGGACCGGTCGCGTCTGCAGTGATGTACGGCAGGTTAACGTCGGTCGAATTGCTCGAAGACAGCTCGATTTTGGCTTTCTCAGCGGCTTCTTTCAGACGCTGCATGGCCAGCGGGTCACCCTTGAGGTTCATGCCGCTTTCTTTCTTGAATTCGTCAACGAGGTAGTCGATCAGACGAATGTCGAAGTCTTCACCACCCAGGAACGTGTCGCCGTTGGTTGCCAGAACTTCAAACTGGTGCTCGCCATCAACTTCAGCAATTTCGATGACCGAAACGTCGAAAGTACCGCCACCCAGGTCATAAACGATGACAGTGTGGTCGCCCTTCGCTTTGTCCATACCGTAAGCCAGAGCGGCTGCGGTCGGTTCGTTGATGATACGTTTTACGTCCAGACCGGCAATACGACCGGCGTCTTTGGTCGCCTGACGCTGACTGTCGTTGAAGTAAGCCGGAACGGTGATCACCGCCTCGGTCACTGCTTCGCCCAGATAGTCTTCAGCGGTTTTCTTCATCTTCTTCAGGATTTCAGCAGAAATCTGAGGAGGCGACATTTTCTTGCCGTTGACTTCAACCCACGCATCGCCATTGTCAGCTTTGGCGATTTTGTAAGGGACCATCTGAATGTCTTTCTGAACGACTTCTTCTTCGAACTTACGACCGATCAGACGCTTTACCGCGTACAGCGTGTTGTGCGGATTGGTCACAGCCTGACGCTTGGCCGACTGACCGACGAGGATTTCGCCATCGTTGGCATAAGCAATGATCGAAGGCGTGGTACGAGCGCCTTCGGCGTTCTCCAGAACCTTGACGCTGCCGTTTTCCAGAATGGAGACGCAAGAGTTGGTGGTCCCCAGGTCAATACCGATAATTCTGCCCATCTGTGAATCTCCCGAAATTTTGAATTTGGTTGCCGCAACTGCGTTTACAAATTGCGGTAGCTCTTAAACGCTTGGCCTATAAATGGGGGCCAGACAGCTGATTTCAAGCCTGCTCATCAATTGATGGCTGAACAGGCGATGGTGCCTTGCTGACCACGACCATAGCCGGGCGCAGCAGACGACCATTGAGCTGGTAGCCCTTCTGGAACACTTTCAAAACACTATTTGGTTCAACATCGGCGCTTTCCTGCATGGCCATTGCCTGATGATGCTCGGCATTGAATGGCTGGCCATGGGGATCAATCGCTTCGAGGTGGTAACGCTTGAGTGTGTCGCTAAACATTTTCAGCGTCAGCTCGATACCTTCGCGCATTGGACGAATGCTTTCATCGTCCGGATTGGACAAGTCCAGACCACGCTCAAGGCTGTCCACGATCGGCAACAAGTCACTCGCAAACTTCTCAAGCGCAAACTTGTGAGCTTTTTCTACATCCTGTTCTGCACGGCGGCGGACATTCTGCAAATCCGCAGCCACACGCAGGGACTGGTCCTGAGCCGCGGCCAGTTGCTCTTCGAGCACTTGCACGCGGGTTACCAATTCTTCACCGGAGACTGCTTCGGCAGCCTGGTCCTGGGTCTGCGCATCCAGATTCTGTTCGTCAGCCATAGATTTCTCCTTTCAAGTACGTCCGCGAGCTCAAATCGCGCTTCTGCCCACCTATATGGGAGCGGAATTTTCAGCTTCAAGAGCAGATTTCAGCGAATCGACAAAAGTCCTCACAAACCTTCCGGCCAAAGCCAAGTCCTTATCGCACTTGAACAAATCGCCAAATGGACTAAAAAAAGCGTATCGCCGAACGAATCGAGCTAAATCCGGGCATTGTCATCGACAAATAAAACACTGTATAAATAACCAGACTTATCGCCTGGGAGCCACTCCATGCTGGTGCACCTTTCCGTACATAACTACGCCATCGTTGAACACCTCGATCTCGAGCTGGACCGTGGCATGAGCGTAATCACCGGTGAGACCGGGGCAGGCAAATCGATCATGCTCGATGCCCTTGGCCTGACTCTGGGCGACAGAGCCGACAGCGGCGTGGTTCGCCCCGGCGCAGATAAGGCAGACATTCTCGCGACGTTCGACCTGATCGACATTCCTGAAGCACAGGCCTGGCTCAAGGAGCGCGACCTGGACAATGACGGTCCGTGCATCCTGCGCCGGGTTATTACGGCCGAGGGACGCTCGCGCTCCTACATCAATGGCACGCCCTGCCCCCAGGGTGACTTGAAGGCACTGGGCGAACTGCTGATCGATATTCACAGCCAGCACGAGCATCAGTCTCTGCTCAAGACCGACACCCATCGACGCCTGCTGGACGAATACGCGGGCGCGACTGATCTGGCTCGCCAGGTACAACTGGCTGCCCAACGCTGGCGCCAGACCCGCCAGGAACTGGACAGGCTCTCTAACTCCGGCGACGAGCAACGTGCACGTCATCAGTTGCTGAGCTATCAGCTTGAAGAGCTGGAAAGCCTCAGCCTGGGCGAAAACGAACTGGAGCAACTCGAGCAAGAACAGAAAACCCTGACCAATGCCGAAAGTCTGCTGAGCATTTGCCGTCAGGTTGTCGAGCAATGCAGCGAAAACGATTCTGGCAATGTGTTGAATGCCTTGACTGCCAGCCTGCATCGCCTGGGCAGCGTCAATGATTCGCCGACCGCCTTGAGCGAAGCGACCAATCTGCTGTCCAGTGCACAGATTCAGGTAGAAGAAGCCGTTGGTGAGCTCAATCGCTTCCTGGATCATTTCGACGCCGATCCTGCGCGCCTGCAGCACCTTGAAGAACGTCTGGACGCGATCTACACACTGGCACGCAAGCATCGCATCCAGCCGACTGAAGTCGCGACGCTCCAACAGAAGCTACTGGACGAAATCGAAACACTGAATGCCAACGACGAAGCAATCGAGCGACTGGAAAATGAATTGTCGTCGTTCGCCCGTCACTATAAGGAAAAGGCCCGGGAACTGAGCGACCTGCGCCATCGCGCAGCGCCGGAACTGGCAGCTGCCGTGGAGCATGAAATCCAGCGCCTCGGCATGCCGGGCGGGCGATTCAGCATCGAGCTGAAGGCCAACCCTGAAAAAGAATTGCTGCCCAACGGCCTTGAGCAGGTTGAATTGCTGGTCAGCGCCAACCCTGGGCAGCCGTTGAAAGCATTGGCAAAAGTGGCTTCGGGCGGCGAGCTATCCCGGATCAGTCTGGCCATTCAGGTGATCACCGCGCAGACATCTCGAGTCCCGACGCTGGTATTCGACGAAGTGGATGTCGGGATCGGCGGCCCAACGGCCGAGATCGTTGGCCAGCTATTGCGTCGCCTGGGTGATCGCGGTCAGGTCATGACCGTGACGCACTTGCCACAAGTCGCCGCGCAGGGGCATCAGCATCTGTTTGTTCACAAGGTCCGCGACAGCGAAGCCACGCGCACCGCTGTTTCAAAACTGAGCAAGAACGAACGTATAGAAGAAGTCGCAAGGATGCTGGGCGGGATCGACCTGACGAAAGAGTCTCTGGCCCATGCGAAGAAAATGGTGGTGACCGCGAAGAGCTGATGGCTATCGCTTCAGTACAGGACCAAACTCCCGAATAATTCGGTCTCAAAGGTCACTGCGAGCTGCGGGAAATGGTTATCCCGTGCGAATTCATTCGCGAATGGGCCGGTACATTCGCCACATTTTGCGTCGGAAGGAATGCCGTCTTCGCGAATGAATTCGCACACAGATTTAGGCCCCTAACACCTTCTCACATCCAAAAACGCACAAAGGCGACCCTAGGGTCGCCTTTGCTGTTGCGTCAAAAAAGATTTAAGCCTTTTTATTGCGCACGTACAGCACCAAATTGTGATCCACCAAATCGAAACCGTGCCGCTCGACAATCGCCTTCTGAAGCTTTTCGATTTCTTCGTCGAAGAATTCGATCACTTCTCCGGATTCCACGTTGACCATATGGTCGTGGTGGCCGCCGTCAGCCAGTTCGAACACCGCATGTCCACCGTCGAAATTGTGGCGAACCACTAATCCGGCAGCTTCGAATTGGGTCAGGACACGGTAAACCGTGGCCAGTCCGACGTCCTCGCTAGCTTCCATCAGTGCCTTGTAAACATCCTCGGCACTCATGTGGCGCTGCTCGGCGGAATCGAGCATCTGTAGTATTTTGACCCGTGGCAGGGTCACTTTAAGTCCGGCTTTTCGTAGTTCGCTATTTTCAACCATGGTCAGCTTTCTCGCAGACGCTGCTTCGCAGCTTCTCTTAATGCAGGTATGATCGGGGTTTACGTTGTCCCAGCCAAGATAGTGGAAGTCGCCCACCGATGCAAAACACCAAGCTCCTGCTAACCAGTTTCACCCTTGTGGGACTGCTCGCACTCGCCGGTTGTTCATTCCCCGGGGTTTACAAAATCGACATCCAGCAAGGCAATGTCGTCACGCAGGACATGATAGACCAGTTAAGGCCGGGAATGACCCGACGGCAAGTACGGTTTATCATGGGCAACCCTCTGCTGACCGACACTTTCCATGCCGATCGCTGGGATTACCTGTACAGCTTGCAGCCTGGTGGCGGTGAACGTCAGCAAGAGCGTGTGTCGCTGATCTTCAACGGCAACGACCAATTGGTCAGTCTGTCGGGTGACTTCATGCCTGGCGTGAGCCGCGACGAAGCCATTCTCGGCAAAGACGGTAATTCCACAGCCACGCCAGAGCAGCCGAAAGAAGAACCGGCCAAGCCAGGTTCGCTGCTTGATCAGATCCAGAAGGACGTCGACAAAGTCGAGACAGTCCCTGTTCCGACTCAGGAACCACTGGACACCTCGCCGCAGTAAGCAATTACCGCAGGCACAAAAAAGCCCGGCATGCCGGGCTTTTTGCTGTCTGTGATTCGTTAAAGCAGTGGGCCTAGCGCTCACTCGCCTGCCGAGCCTTGGCTGCTTTAGCAGCTCGCAAGCGCCGAACTTCTTTCGGATCAGCCAGCAGCGGACGATAGATCTCAATTCGGTCGCCCTGCTCAAGAGCACGCTCGCGGCTTACAACCTTACCGAAGATCCCCACCGGGCAATTCGCCAGATCCATTTCGGGAAATTCGTTACGAACGCCTGAGAGCAGCAATGCCTGTTGAACAGTTGAACCTGCCGGGACCTCGACAGCCTGCAAAAGCTGTCGATCTACACCGGCGTGCATCACCTCAATCGTGATGATCGCCTCAGACATGCAACTCTTTCGCTCGCTGGCAGAACGCATCCACCAACGTATTAGCCGCCTGATTGAACAAAGGCCCAAGGGTGGCACGCACGATAGGGCCAGCGTAATCGAAGGAAAGATCGAGGCTGATCTTGCAGGCTTTCTCGCCCAGCGCCTTGAACGTCCAGACGCCATGCAACTGCTCGAATGGCCCTTCGACCAGATCCATCACGATGGACTGCCCCGGCACCAGCGTGTTTTTCGTAACAAAATGCTGGCTCAGGCCGCCTTTAGCGATCTCCAGGCTGGCACGCATGTGCTCCTCGCTCGCCTCAAGCACCTTGGAGGCAGAGCACCAGGGCAAGAATTCCGAATAGCGCTCCACATCATTGACCAGGTCATAGAGATCCTTGGCCGGATAGGGCAAAAGAGCGGAACGTTGAATATGCGTAGTCATGTCAGCGTCAATTCCAAAGCTGCGCGGCAGATACTACAAGAATGCCGAACGGCGCCACATAGCGCATCAAAAAAACGTCAAAGCAAGGAGCGCCAAGGCTCGTCACCCAACCTGCGGATACTGCAAACACACGTCACCGTGGTGAACAGCGTGATGAACAAATCGACCTGGCGAGCCAGCATCGGTTCGAATGAAATATTAGTCACCTTTGCTTCAGGGCCAGAAATACTGGGTAGAAGCAGGCGCATTGTCCGGGATTAAATCATCGTGCTCAAGCGTGCAGCTTCCCATAGCCGACTTTGAAGCGAGTCCCTATAATGCGTCGCCTATGGCTAAGCTCAAGAAACACCCTACAGGGACCATCGCGCAAAATAAAAAGGCGCGTCACGATTACTTCATCGAACACAAGTTCGAGGCCGGTCTGGTCCTGGCTGGTTGGGAAGTAAAAAGTCTGCGTGCCAACAAGGTACAGCTGGTCGACAGTTACGTGCTGCTAAAAGACGGTGAGGCCTGGCTGATGGGTAGCCACATTTCGCCGTTGACGACTGCCAGCACGCACGTCATCGCTGACCCGACACGCACCCGTAAACTGCTGCTGAACCAGCGCGAGCTTGAAAAGCTGACGTCGTCTGTACAGCAGAAAGGCTATGCCTGCGTGGCTCTTTCCCTTTACTGGAAGCAGCACTTGATCAAGTGCGAAATCGCTCTGGGCAAAGGTAAAAAGGAATACGACAAGCGCCATACCGAGCGTGAACGTGATTCCGATCGCGAGCTGCAACGTGCCGTGCGGACCAAGGGTAAGGATGATTAGGCTTAGCGCCTGATTCCTCCTGCCCTGCCGGCTTGAACGGTAGGAGCGAATTCATTCGCGAAGAGGCCAGTACAGTCGATAAACCTTCATCGGCTGTACACACGCTTTCGCGAATGAATTCGCTCCCACCGGTTTAGCGTCAACTCACATCCCGTTACGCCGCTCAGCCCGAGCCGTGCGCTGCGCCCGCTGTCGCACTTCCTCCAGCACTTCCTGCACATACAGCAAATGGATTGGCGTGCCGTGCGGACCAAGGGTAAAGATGATTAAGCGTAAATCCCCGTGGGAGCGAATTCATTCGCGAAGAGGCCAGTACAGTCGATAAACCTTCATCGGCTGGACGTACGCTTTCGCGAATGAATTCGCTCCCACAGGTTTAGCACCGTACTGGTTTAGCCGAAATCACATTCTATTACGCCGCTCAGCCCGAGCCGTGCGCTGCGCCCGCTGTCGCACTTCCTGCACATACAGCAAATGGATTGGCGTGCCGTGCGGACCAAGGGCAAGGATGATTAATTAAGCGTAAATCTCAGTGGGAGCGAATTCATTCGCGAAGAGGCCAGTACAGTCGATAAACCTTCATCGGCTGTACACACGCTTTCGCGAATGAATTCGCTCCCACAGGTTTAGCGCCAAATCACATCCCGTTACGCCGCTCAGCCCGAGCCGTGCGCTGCGCCTGCTGCCGCACCTCTTCCAGGACTTCTTGCACATACAGCAAATGGCGACTGGAAATATCACGGGCATCGTCCGCGCGTCCTTCGATAATCGCTGTGTATAACTCCCGGTGCTGACTGATCAGCATGTCGCGGGTTTCGCTGCGCTGTTTGTACATCCCGCCAATATTAGTCACCACGTTGCGCTTGAGCAGATCGAATAGCCCGCGGATGGTGTGCAGCAAAATGGCGTTATGACTGGCTTCAGCAATGGCCATGTGAAAGCTGGCATCCGCCGCGCCCTCCTCCGCTCGACTGACCTCCCCCTCGCGCCCATAACAATCCTGCAACGTGTCGAACGCTAACCGCAAACGCTCGCGATCCACATCCGTCGCACGCATGGCCGCGTAATAAGCGCAGGACGCCTCAAGCGTATGACGAAACTCCAGCAAGTCGCGCTGCGCATCCGGGCTGCTTTCCAGCAGATGCAGCAGCGGATCACTAAAGGTCGAACCAATGTTTTCCACCACATAATTGCCGCCGCCCTGACGGCTCATCAACAAGCCCTTGGCGGTCAGTTTCTGAATCGCTTCGCGCAGGGAGGGCCGGGAAACACCAAATTGCTCGGCAAGCAAACGCTCGGCAGGCAGACGACCGCCCGATTTCAACGTGCCCTCAAGAATCATTCGTTCAAGCTGCTCGACAATATCGTCGGACAAACGGCGCTGACGCACCTGATCAAAGCCCATCACTTTCACTCCACTCCCCGATCATATTGTCGGGCCCGCGTATTCTGGCTCATTGCCGCCCTTCAAGCACCCGCCAGATGCCGGCTGAAAAGCCGGATCAGCAGCGCATTTCACAGGGTCTCCTACGAAAGTCGCACCACCGCAAATTGACACATCAATAGCAACGCTTCTACGCTAGCGACCAGACATTGTAAATTGGTATTACCAATTATCCAATGCCAGCGTCAGCAGCTACTCTCTACTGCGCTGCAAGAACCTTTCGGGATGAAGAAAGGCTTGAACTGGTGAGCTGTGCGATTCGTTCGTCAGCATCGGCAAGACGTCCGCCACTCAGGGCGTAAGACCGAAGCCTCGCACGTAAGACACGGAATACCGGGCCTATCCAAAAACAATTAGGGGCCTCCCATATGCAAACCTGGCAACAGCTCTACACACCCTTGGGCAGTCTTGGCCTATCGGCCGCCGCTGCACTCATACCCATCGTGTTTTTCTTTCTGGCATTGGCCGTCTTCAGGCTCAAAGGGCACATCGCTGGCAGCATTACGCTGGCGCTATCGGTGCTGGTCGCGATCTTTGCGTTCCAAATGCCGGCCGGCATGGCGCTCGCGGCCGCTGGATATGGGTTTGCGTACGGGCTGTGGCCCATCGCATGGATCATCGTGGCTGCGGTATTCCTCTACAAACTGACCGTCAAAAGCGGACAGTTCGAGATCATCCGCAGCTCGGTCATGTCCATTACCGATGACCAGCGCCTGCAAGTGCTGTTGATCGCGTTCTGTTTTGGGGCCTTTCTGGAAGGTGCGGCAGGCTTCGGTGCACCGGTGGCAATCACCGCCGCCTTGCTCGTCGGCCTCGGTCTGAACCCGCTGTATGCGGCAGGCCTGTGCCTGATCGCCAACACCGCGCCGGTCGCGTTCGGAGCCTTGGGGATTCCGGTAATCGTGGCGGGTCAGGTTTCAGGCCTCGACCCGTTCAAGATTGGCGCCATGGCGGGTCGGCAATTACCGTTCCTGTCGGTGTTTGTGCCGTTCTGGCTGATGTTCATGATGGACGGCGCCAAAGGCGTCAAAGAAACCTGGCCCGCCGCACTGGTCGCAGGCCTGAGCTTCGGGATTACCCAATACCTGACCTCCAACTACATTGGCCCGGAACTGCCGGACATCACTTCGGCACTGGTGAGCATGGTCGCACTGACCTTTTTCCTTAAAGTCTGGCAGCCCAAAAAATCGGGTGAGACCGTCGTCAGCAGCTCCGGCGGCGCAGCAGTCATGGGCAACCCTGGCAGTTTCAATCAACCGCGCTCCTCGGTTAAATCGCCCTACACCATGGGCCAAATCTTCAAGGCCTGGTCGCCGTTTCTGATCCTCACCGTGATGGTCACCATCTGGACGCTGAAGCCCTTCAAGGCAATGTTTCTGGCCGGTGGCGCCATGCAGGCGTGGACGATGAACATCCCTATTCCGTACCTCGACCAACTGGTGATGAAAACCGCGCCTATCGTTGCCACCGCGACTGCCATGCCTGCGGTGTACAAGTTCGACCTGATCGCAGCGTCGGGTACGGCGATTCTGTTCTCCGCCATCCTCGCAATGATCGTGTTGCGGATCACGCCGAGCACCGGTCTGACTACGTTCAAAGAAACCCTGAAAGAACTGCGCTGGGCCATCGTGTCCATCGGCATGGTGCTGGCCTTTGCCTTCGTCATGAACTACTCGGGCATGTCCTCGACGCTGGCGTTGGTACTGGCGGGCACCGGCGCAGCCTTCCCGTTCTTCTCGCCATTCCTGGGTTGGCTGGGCGTATTTCTGACCGGCTCGGACACCTCGTCCAACGCGTTGTTTGGCTCATTGCAAGCGACAACCGCGCATCAGGTGGGCGTCAGTGATGTGCTGATGGTTGCGGCCAACTCTACCGGTGGCGTGACGGGCAAGATGATTTCCCCGCAGTCCATTGCCGTTGCCTGCGCCGCAACCGGGCTGGTGGGCAAGGAATCCGACCTGTTCCGTTTCACCCTCAAGCACAGCATTTTCTTCGCCACCATCATCGGCTGCATGACCTACGCCCAGGCGTACTGGTTCACCGGCATGCTGGTGCACTGATGAAACAAGCGCCGGGCGCACTCAGCGCGCCCGGCTGCCCACTTACTCAAGTTGTGAGAGCCCATGATTATTTCCGCCTCCACTGACTATCGCGCAGCCGCGCAACGCAAGCTGCCGCCGTTCCTGTTTCACTACGCTGACGGCGGCGCTTACGCCGAGCACACCTTGCGCCACAACGTCTCGGACCTTGCCAGCATTGCCTTGCGCCAGCGCGTCCTGAAAAACATGTCCGAACTGAATCTGGAAACCTCGCTGTTTGGCGAAACCATGAGCATGCCCATGGCCTTGGCGCCCATCGGGTTGTGCGGCATGTACGCCCGCCGAGGCGAAGTACAGGCAGCGCGCGCGGCCGCCAGCAAAGGTATCCCGTTCACCTTGTCCACCGTGTCGGTCTGCCCGATTGAAGAAGTCGCTCCCGCCATCGACCGCCCCATCTGGTTTCAGCTCTACGTGCTCAAGGACCGCGGCTTCATGCGCAACGCCCTGGAGCGCGCCAAAGCCGCCGGGGTCAAAACGCTGGTGTTCACCGTGGACATGCCGGTCCCGGGCGCGCGCTACCGTGACGCCCATCACGGCATGAGCGGCGCGAACGGCCCGATGCGCCGCGTGCTGCAAGCCATGACCCATCCTCAATGGGCGTGGGACGTCGGCGTCAACGGCCGCCCCCACGACCTGGGCAACATCTCGACCTACCGTGGTAACCCGACCGGCCTTGCCGACTATATTGGCTGGCTGGGCAACAACTTCGATCCGTCCATTTCCTGGAAGGATCTAGAGTGGATCCGCGACACCTGGGACGGCCCCATGCTGATCAAGGGCATTCTGGACCCGGAAGACGCCCGCGACGCCGTGAAATTCGGCGCTGACGGCATCATTGTGTCCAACCACGGCGGCCGCCAGCTCGACGGCGTTCTGTCCAGCGCTCGCGCCCTGCCCGCCATCGCCGACGCCGTAAAAGGCGATCTCAAGATCCTCGCTGATTCCGGTATCCGCAGCGGGCTGGACGTAGTGCGCATGATCGCCCTCGGTGCCGACGCCGTACTGATCGGCCGCGCGTTCATTTACGCCCTGGCCACCCACGGCGAGGCTGGCGTGAAGAACCTGCTCGACCTGTTCGAAAAAGAGATGCGCGTATCCATGGTGCTGACCGGGGCCAAATCCATAAGCGAGATTTCCCGGGATTCCCTTGTCCGTGAATTGGGCGTCTGAGCTCATGCATCAAAACGTACGCGGCACGCCAGATGCCGCGACGTCGCTAATCCTTAAAACCTGAGCCCCTGACTGCCTGAGGAAGACCGCATGAGCCTCCCTGCCTCCTTCCTGACCGAAGCCAACCGCTTGATCCCCGCCAATCGCCGCTTCGACGATCCGCTTTCAACATTGGCCTTCGGCACCGACGCGAGTTTTTACCGGCTGATTCCCAAGCTTGTGATCCGCGTTGAATCAGAAGACGAAGTCATCGCCTTACTCAAACTGGCCCAGCGCGAAAAAGTCCCGGTGACCTTTCGCGCCGCAGGCACCAGCCTCTCCGGCCAGGCCATCAGCGACTCGGTGCTGTTGGTATTGGGCGACAACTGGAACGACCGTGAAGTGCGCGAGCACGGCACGCAAATCCGCCTGCAACCGGGCGTTATCGGTGCGCAAGCCAACGCCTGGCTCGCACCCTATGGCCGCAAGATCGGCCCGGACCCGGCCTCAATCAACGCCTGCAAAATCGGCGGCATCGTCGCCAACAACGCCAGCGGCATGTGCTGCGGCACGGCGCAAAATACTTACCACACCCTCGCAGGGATCCGCGTGGTATTGGCCGACGGCACACTGATCGACACAGAAGACCCGAACAGCGTTGCGGCCTTTCGTGTCAGCCATGCCGACTTGCTGGAAGAACTGGCCAGACTGGGCCGTGGAACCCGCGCCAACACCGACCTGGCCGCAAAGATTCGCCACAAATACCGCCTGAAAAATACTACAGGCCTGTCACTCAACGCCCTGGTGGATTTCGATGAGCCGCTGGATATCCTCAGCCACCTATTGGTCGGGTCCGAGGGCACGCTGGGTTTTATAAGTGCGGTGACCTACGACACCGTCATCGACCATCCCAACAAAGCCTCAGCATTGATCGTCTTCCCGGACGTAGAAACCTGCTGCAACGCCGTCACCGTCCTGAAAAGCCAGCCCGTGGCCGCCGTGGAATTACTCGACCGACGCAGCATACGCTCGGTGCAGGACAAACCCGGCATGCCCGCTTTCGTACGTGAACTGTCGGCAAATGCCTGCGCGCTGTTGATCGAAGCCCGCGCCGCCTCGCGCCCTTTACTGCATGAACAACTGGCGCAGATCATGGCCTCGCTGACATCTTTTCCAGTGGAGAAACAAGTCGACTTCACCGAAGACCCGCTGGAAAACGCTCGTCTGTGGGCCATTCGCAAAGACACCTTTCCCGCCGTCGGCGCAGTCCGCCAGACCGGCACCACGGTGATCATCGAAGACGTCACCTTCCCCGTCGAGCAACTGGCCATCGGCGTGCGGCGCCTCATCGCGCTGTTCGACAAACACCACTACGACGAAGCCATCCTGTTCGGCCACGCGCTGGAAGGTAACCTGCACTTCGTCTTCACCCAGGGCTTCAACAACCCTGAAGAAGTCGCCCGCTATCAGGCGTTCATGGAAGACGTCGCGCAACTCGTGGCCGTTGAATTTGGCGGCTCGCTCAAAGCCGAACACGGCACCGGGCGCAACATGGCGCCCTTCGTCGAACTGGAATGGGGCCACGACGCCTATCAACTGATGTGGCAACTCAAACGGCTGCTTGACCCCAACGGCATTCTCAACCCGGACGTGGTGTTGAGCACCGATCCGCAGATCCACCTCAAGCACCTGAAACCACTGCCAGCCGCCGATGAAATCGTCGACAAATGCATCGAGTGTGGTTTCTGCGAACCGGTCTGCCCTTCCAAAGGCCTGACCCTCAGCCCACGGCAACGCATCGTCATCTGGCGCGACATTCAGAAGCGGAAACGTGCAGGCATCAACACCGACGAGCTGGAAAAGGCCTACCACTATCAAGGCATCGAAACCTGCGCCGCCACCGGCCTGTGTGCGCAACGCTGCCCCGTCGGCATCAATACCGGCGAACTGATCAAAAAGCTGCGCAGCCAGGAAGCCAGTCACACACAAGCCGCAGGCTGGATGGCTAATCACTTCAAAACCATGCTGCAAGGTGCGCGCTTCACCCTGCACGCCGCCAATGGCGCACGCATGCTGCTGGGCGCGCCACGCCTGGCAAAAATATCCGCCGCGCTCAGCAAAGCCTCCGCCGGGCGCGTGCCCCAGTGGTCCCCCGCCATGCCGCAGCCCGAACAAGCGATTCGCTTCAGCCCGCCCATCGAGGACAAACGCCCACGCGTGGTCTATCTCGCCGCCTGCGTGTCGCGGGTCATGGGCCCTGCTGCCGGGGACAAAGAGCAAATGTCACTGATGGATAAAACCCGTGGCCTGCTGGAAAAAGCCGGCTACCAAGTGGTGTTCCCAGAAAATCAGGACAACCTGTGCTGCGGTCAGCCTTTTGCGTCAAAAGGTTACAAAGAACAGGCCGACGACAAGCGCCAGCAACTGCTCGCTGCACTGAGCAAAGCCAGTCGCGGCGGGCTCGACCCGATCTACTGCGACACCAGCCCGTGCACCTTGCGCCTGATGGAAAACCTCAAAGACACACGCCTGGACCTATACGATCCCGTGCGTTTCATCCGCACGCATCTGCTCGACAAACTGACCTTCACCCCCCAGCAAGAACCCATCGCCGTACACGTCACCTGCAGCACCCAGCATCTGGGCGAAAGCCAGGCACTGATTGAGCTGGCGCGCCTGTGCAGCATGAACGTGGTCATCCCGGAAGGCATTCATTGCTGCGGCTTTGCGGGGGATAAAGGCTTCACCACCCCAGAGCTGAACGCCCACTCACTGCGCACCCTTAAAGACGCCGTCCAGCACTGCAATGAAGGCATCTCCACCAGCCGCACCTGCGAGATTGGCCTGTCGCAACATGGCGGGATCGACTACCACGGGCTGGTCTATCTGGTAGATTGCGTCACACAGCCGAAAATCGGCTGATCACAACACAGCGGCGGCAATCGCCCCATTTTGGTGCCTATATAGCGAAATATGGCTTTTTCACATGAGACTGTAAATTAAATAGAACCCCTGCGTTTGCGCACAGTCAGTCTAGTAAGCCCGCCAATCTGAGCAGGGCTTACTCAAAGACCTCGGCGACGGGCCTCATCGGCCATACCGAGTCCACAGGCTAATAAGGAGATACACAATGAAGCGCACAGCACTCACTGGATTGTTCCTCACCGCTGCCCTGTTGGGTTCCCCGGCGTTCGCCGCCGACGACCTTTGTGGTGCCAACCTGCAGACGCTGAAGGATGCCCATACTTCAGCCAATGCCAACATGTCGGCCGACACCAAAGCTGAAATCGAGAAAACCCAAGAAGATGCGACAAAGGCTCAAAAAGCTGGCGACGAAAAAACCTGCGTTGAACTGACCACCAAGACCATCACCAAGCTGAAAAACACTGGCTCGGCCAGCGAAGGCGCCAAGTAATCCGCGTTTCGGCCAGCCCCGCGGCTGGCCGAAAACGGATGCGTCAGAAGGTCGACGCGAGGAGCTCATTGGAGTACACTCCGCGGCCTGACTGCGAAAGCAGTCACCTGGGGCCGATTAGGATTCGACGCCGGTGATGAAACTTTAGGTGCATGCCGACTTGGTAACAGAAGTCGTAAATCCACTGTTGCAACTTTCTATAGTTGCCAATGACGATAACTACGGTGCTCAACTAGCTGCGTAAGCAGCCTAGCCCGCACTTCTGGTAGCTTCGGCTCCAGCAATCATTAGGGGATGTCTGTAAACCCGAAGTGATTGTCATATAGAACAGAATCGCCGTGCAGTACGCTGTGGACGAATCGGCTAAAACTTACACAGCTCGCCCAAAGCACCCTGCCCGTCGGGTCGCTGAGGGTTAACTTAATAGACACGGCTAAGCATGTAGGACCGACAGCGGAGTACTGGCGGACGGGGGTTCAAATCCCCCCGGCTCCACCAAATTGTCAAAAAAAGACGTCTACGGACGTCTTTTTTTGTGCCTGTAACCCGGTAAATACGCGGCTTCCAGCGCTTTTTCGGTCTTCTGAGATTTTGTGAGCTCCAGACATTCGGTATTCCAGTACGTCCGGTGCTAATTTTTGGAATATTGAATCAGTGCCTGAGGAGAGTCTCATCCCTGCCCCCCGCCTATCCGATCGACAGCTCAAAGGAGTCAAATCTGCGTCCAAGGATCACCTCCTAACGGCCGGTGACGGCTTGCAGCTCCGAGTATGCAGCGACGGCTAGTTGCTGTTGAATTTCAATTACCGTAAGCCGGTGACTTAAACCTAATTAAAATGGGCTTCGGTACCTACCTAGAGCTTTCGCTGACGAACGTCCGAAAGATGGCAGTGCAAGCCCGCGAGCTCCGGTCAAATTCGGTTATTCAGTATCTACGAAACTAGGGACGACTCACTTGACGCAACTGCCACTTGTTCACTAGCTCCTCCGCCATTTCCGAGTCGACCAAAGGCGGGGAATGGGGCCTCGCTTGGATGATAGCGCGTAGTTCATCAGGTGTAATGCAGTCGAATGTGTATCCTACTTTTATACCACGGCCTTTTTCCAGCTCTCGCTTCATAGCCGCCACAACATTGAAGCACCCCATGCAAATATGCCTTTGAGATCTCCAAGTTTGGCTATGTAGGGTCGGCAAGTGAGTATGAAAGCTGATTTTTCCTTTTTTATAACTTACAACTTCATACTTAGAGCGCTCACAAACTGGGCATCTCCAACTATCCGCAAGCTCTGCCCACATCCGAGCACATCCCGGCAGCGACTCTATAATAACTAAGAAATTTGGGGGTGGTTTGTCTCCCGGACGCGACTCTTCAGTGCGCCATCGACTGTAGTTTGACGAGTATTTAACGGTGCTTTTTGCCATTTCACGAACGAGCGCCTCACCGCTAACTAACTCCAGTCCGTTATATCGCTGGAATCCATTGGACAGAGTAGGCACCGCCATTACTTCGCCTTGATATCTTTCAAACCAATAGTCCTGTAGTACCGCTGCCTTTGCCACTTCGTATACGAGGTTCATTCGCGCAACGTAAGCGGGGCGAACGAGCCCCCAGAGTTCTAAAAATCTGGGCACATCTATGCTATGTGGGGCGTGCTCCCGAATGATGATGAAACGACGAATTTGCCCAATAGAGAACGACTGCCATTCGATCTTACGTCCAGCATTCGAGATAATCTTCTTTGCAGCAGCATCTGCATTATTACAATCTTCGCAAACCAAAACTGGAGGGTAAGCTGAAAGCGCAGGTGCCATCCGTTCAACTAGTGCTAAGCCGGTACTGGTGGGCTTGTCCGTACCACTCACAACAAACACCTTATTAAAGGCAGCTTTCAGTGCGTCAGCCATATGATCATGATGCTCGACTAACTTCGCTAAAATTTGCCTCTTACCACCAATTCTCGAAATTTCAAATTTGCCTCGATCGCAACATGGGCACTTCCAGGACTGTGCTGTTTCGACCCAGTTTCTATTCATCTCAAATAGATCAACTCCATGATGAGCTTGAATTTTTCGCGACAGCGGCGATTCGACACCATCAAGCGAATCTATCGAGCCATCAGCGATCCCTTCAATTGCCAACCTCAGAGCAATCTCTCTTTTTTCTTGAATAATTTCCGGGGATAACTCGTTCTCCTTGGCCCATACGGCCAAGGCATACTTAGGACTTTTTTGAATCAGCGTTTTCCTGTCCTCCGCAGCTTTATCGTGGTCCCTCACAAACGACTCCTGCCATCATTTATTTGAAATTCTTACACTCGTCTCGATGTCTGTACAACCTTCAATTGCGGCACAGGGTGTAATTTGACACACGCCCTTCGGGCCCAGCTCAGAACCCCGCCCAAAAAGGGCGAAGAATAGAAACCTACCACGCCACCAGTCCTGCCGGTAAAATCTTAGAAGCCGCCTTCAATTTTCGTATCGGGCAGTTACAGCGTCAGGTATCCCGATCTCAGAGCCCTTTCATCTGCCGACACAAGCCATAATGGCGAGTAGTCCCGGAGTCGCTGAATTCCGAAGGCTCGAGTCAGGAATCTGCCCCCACTAGAGCCGGTCTATACCAACAACGAGCCAGGAAAACCCGGGGCACGTTGAAGCTGCCATTCAATTTGTCGGCGTGCTGTGGAAATAATGTCTGTAAACAATAGGCAGCTGACCCCAGGTTCAAGCTCTCGGGTCGGGAAGCCATCAATCCGCCCTCCTATTACTAGAACTTTTATTGGCTTAGCGCTATACCCGGTAAGCTCATGCCGGTACCGAGTTGCTTGCTGGTAATCCGCAAAGCTCAAAGGATGCGCGGGACGCTTAAACTCGATCAGTAAGAACTCCCCCAGCAGGCTTTCATTCAACAGCAAGTCTGGACGGGTCGTGCCTTGCGCTCCGGAGTACTTCTGTTTCAGCAGTTCCTCAATCTGCCGTTTCAAAGTGATATTGGAGCTAAAGATCGTGAATGCAGCACCCAAAATCCAAAGATTTACTTCTATAGCTTTGTGTACCGTTGACTCAAGGCAGCCTTCATTTCGGACTAGGCGCTCCAAGTCATCCAAGAACTGCAATCTGGCTTTAGCTTGGTCGACCAGAACGGCCATGTCGGCAAGGCCAAAGCTCTCCAGCGCATCAGCAAGGTTAACGATATCGCCGCGATTTGCTTCAGCGAGATGCTCGATGATAGAGCGGTATTCAGTACGTTCTACGGCCTCAAGAACGACAAACGCCAGAGCCTGTACCTTGTGGGCAGGTTCGTCGTAATACTTTTTCAAAACCTTCTTTATTGCTCGATCTGCAAACTCGCGCTTGTGCTGGGGCAGTTTTTCCAATCGGCCGGCGACCGCTTTTTGCAAGCGAGCATGCGCCATCCGCATTTCCATACCGTGTGTAGAGCGGAAAGCCTCAACCAAATTTGCCTGCACGAAGGTGACGATCTGTAGGTAAGCCTCGCTGTTTTCGATTACCGAGTCCCAACCGGCAGTTACATAGTCCATCAGCCCGTCAGCTTCGACCTCGCCATACAGCTTTCTCAGCAGACGAGCAGGAATCTCATCACTGTTCTCCAAGCCAAAATAACTAGGCTTACCGACTGCCTTTCCTTCCACCATCAAAGTAATGCCGGGGCGTCTCAGACCACTTTTCTTTTTGCTAATGGCAAAACGAAGAGTTGCATCCCCCGCATCAGGAAACGTACCTTGCACCTCAGTGAACTCGCCTTCAAGATCGTCAATGCCCAGCGGTTTACCATTGATGATAATTTTGAAGTCCTTCTGCCGACCGTACTCCATGATCAGTTCTTGGCGTAGTCGATCAGCACTTGGGTAACGTAGCCCTTGGCGAAGATGCGTAAGTGTTACGCAGGTTCCATGATCTTCGGAGCCGCATTCGCTCACGTCTAACGGTAGCGTCAAGTTTTCGATGTCAGAGGCCGACTCAAGGTCCTGAATACCGAGCGTGAACGAAATCTTTTGGCCTCGGGCCATTGTGGTGAGACACATCACCGAAGCGGACATCAGCCCAGCAAATTTCCCGATCCCTTTCTTACCTTTGATCGGACGCCTTTTTTTTGATGTACGTCCATCAGTCCGCATCCGTCGATCAGATGCAATTTTCAGATAATGAGACTCAAGCTCCTGGCGAGTCATCCCGTTTCCATCGTCGTGCACAACAATAGGGCCATCGGTCAATGGCTCAGGTAGCTCTATTACCACCTCTTCTGCATCTGCATCCCATGCGTTATCAACTAACTCTTTAAGAGCTTTTTCTGTGGTTGAGTAATCTTGGCTGAGCAACGTTGCCAGTCGGGAGTCAACCTGAAAATTTGCTTGCTGCATCTCACAATCCATCATGGAAGGTTGTAGGTCCCGAGCACATCAACGACATGCACGAAAGATTATTCCCGCTCATTCTACACAAGAGCGCCCTACAGACACGTAGTTGACGCGGGGTAGGCCGGAGGCCTTGAAAACAGTTAAGCGGGTAAAGGGAATCGAACCCTCGTTATCAGCTTGGGAAGCTGGTAACAAGGGCAGATTTTTGTGGTCTTTTTATAGATTGACTGAAGTGCAAAGCAATAAATTAATCACTACCTTCGATGAGTTCACGTGGGGGCAACGTCTTGGCTTCAAAGCCATCCGTAAACTGATCAACTACAGCGGTACCAAAAAAATACTCTGGGTTGTACCAGCGACGATGTTTTGCGACTGCATCAAGTGCAAACCGATACGCTAGCTGACGTTCAATGTCCTTTGTGGCTTTAGAAAACATATCCACAGTAGGCATCCAATCGTATAGATATCGGCATTCATCTAGCACCAGCATGTCCATAAACATAGGAGTGTCTTTTGACTTGTATGACCATCGAAGTGTTTTCTCGATATTTACATGATAGGGTGTAGCAACCTGTCTAAAAAGAGCTTCTATTGATTGGTGGAAAAGTACAAGATCGCAAAATTGATGGTAGTCGAAAATCTTATGTGAATTGTACATGCTTTTGAATTTTTCTGATAAATATTTGCTTTGCTCTGGACCTTCAGATAACAAGTATGAAAGGAGCTTAAGACTGTCAACTAGCTCTTTTTTACTTCCTTTAATGTCGAGCTGGGCGAGAAACTGATCAGAATAGTTTGAGAACTCTTCATCCTGGAAAATAAACTGAGGGTAATTTGAATCCTTATCATTTAAACTTTTATCAAGCGCAGCGAGCGTCCAAAGAAGTGGATACATTTCAGGATCGACGATTACATCCCCTCCACCATCATCCTTGTCGAAATGGAAAAGACTTTCGAGGGATTTTCTGAGAGGAGCCATATCCCGAATATCAAAAAATTTACTGAACAAAGAGTTGTGCTGAGGAAACCTATTGTAAGGGGAGATTAAGCTGGCGTGATCTATTAGCAGGCGCGTAACAAACTGCCCATAGTAATAGTCAAGGTTTTTCAATACAACTTGATGCCATTCATTAGGATCGAGGCTTTGAGCTATGGGTCCTTCAGTGAAATCATTTTCGCTATCTTCGCTCTCTATAAAACTTTTTGGATACAAATAGCATGCAACTAGCTTAGCGAGTAAGGCTCTACCAATTGGGTCCTGAGCTTCAGTTGGTAACGAAAAATTCGTAATCAAAACACTAGGCGAATTTAATGAGTGCTTTGCAAGCACTCTTGTTAAGGCTGTAAGTGTTTTTTGTTTTTTCCCCCTGCTTGGTAAAGGGCCACAGAAATCCAAGTATATTATGTCAAAGCGCTGGGGTGAGGCTTCGACAAAAGCGTCAAGCCCTCCATTGATTATCTTAATAAAGGGAAATTCCGAGTTTAGTGCAGAAATAACCGCTTCGCTGTATGTGGAATTTTCAGACTCAAAGGCCCAGATGTTTTCTGGAAGAAGTCCGAGACTGCAAAATACCCGTAAATCGTTTTCTGGGTTAGGTCCTGATAAATATGCAACCTTGAGATTTTCTGGCTTTCTGGATTGTGTTATTGAGTCATAAAATGATTCCCATCTTTCAATCGTCGATATCGATAGTTTCTTGGCTACAATGGAATCAAAAGAATTATCCTTATTAAGGATATGCTGCTTTACGTCTCGGACGTATGAGCGCCGCGCTAATGTTGAGTTGGTTCGGTTTTTTGTCAAAGCTTCAACTGCGCTGCTGATAACTGAGTGCCTTGCTTTATTTTTTACAATTTCCGTGTAATTTGCCATTTTGTGCTCTCTCCGTACCTTGTTGACGATTCCATAATTGGCAGCTTTATTATAATAATGCTAATAATAAAATTGATGCTTATTTATAACTTTAGCTAATAAGCTTTTTAAAGCTTAATATAAGTTAACTGGTTTTATTTACTAAAGTTTTGCAAGGGCACACGTTTGTTAACAACCTTGAAACCATAATAGCCTACCGCCATCATGCCGTCCACTAGTCACATAAGAGGGAACGGACGATTCAGCATGAACGAATAATCCGAAAAACTGGTAGGAAAAATCGGAACCGCCACAGCTCCGTTAAAGGTCTTGGGAGGCAGTAATGACGGACGAACGTCTTTGTGAGGTTCTGGGCGGAGGTTGATTAACTCCCGGTAATACACCCAAGCTTCAGCCTCACGAAGAAATATATATAAATACCGCCTTCGCCTTTTGCTGGAACTCTAATCTGCGCGCCGTCGTTGCCAAATCAACGACTGGATTTGACGATCCGTTCAACATAGGTGAAGCAGCTGCCACTGTCATGGTGGCTGTGCGTGGAAGGCCTCACGGCCTGCCGGGTTGTTCCTATGTTCCGGTTCGTCAATCCACGCACAGCTGCCGCCCTGATCGTTTGACGACGGTCGCGGCGGTCGAAGACAACATAGGAGCTTCACAATGAGCCACAGCCCACCACTCCCCCGCTACATCCCTCTCACCCAGCCAGGCCTGGACAACCCCGTTTTCCTGCTGGACTCGGAAGCGCCATTAAAAGACCTGCAAGCCTGCGCGGAGCTGCGTGTCAGCCTTGTTACGCGCTTCCTCGATACGCTGATCAACATGAAGCCCACCGACGCGGATGAAACCGATCTGGTGAATATCGCCAGTACCGCTCACCTGCTGATGCTGGAAGCCTGCGATGTGCATCGGGTGATCGAGAAGCGTCTTTGGAGCTCTGGCGAGACGGTGTTCAGCGGTTGTGAGCTTGAACGGCAGTCAGCATGACCATGCATTTTCAGTGGTGCATTTGATTGAAATGGCGCGATGCAAGATGGAGGACGCAGTGAAGTTCAGCCACAGCGCCCCCCCCCCAAAAATCCAAGTTAATGCCATAAATCAATAAGTTGCCGAGCCAATTCAACTTACCCCGGTTGACCAAATTAGCTACATAAACAAGGCACTTGGCGGATACCGCAAGTGCCTCATTTGCGCGTGAATGGGTATTTGATCGGGGCTTTGAGGAGCAATGGAAATCAAGGCTGTTACCGCCCCGCACGCAGCTATGCCGCTATCAAGGCGCGGCATCCTTCGGTAATCCTGTCTGCGGATCCAACCCCTTGGCTTTGGCCATGCTGGCCATTAACGTCTCCGACGGAGCTTCGTGCGGTGCGAGTTGCTCTTTCTTCCACTGAAAAGTCCCGTCCCATTCGGGCAACGCTGCAGGCGGCAACGGCACAATTTGATTCAGTTCGGGCACGCGCGGGTCGAAGTTTTGCTCATCGATCAAGAAAATACGGATCTTCTCGTATCGTTCATAACGCGCGGCGTCACTCTTCATTCCTAGTGTTTCAGGCCCGCTCGCTTTCTCGTTAAAAGCATCCACAAGTCTGGCTGCAGCAGCAGTTTCACCCATCATTACTGCTTGCTGGAATCCCGCCATCGCTTCGGCGTAGTGCCGGTCTTTGGCTTGTTTGATGGCAAGCTCGTACATCGCACCACCGTGTCCTTGCTGGGCGGCACAGCGGTAGAGCGGCAACGCGAATGCGATGTCCTTGGCCTTCGCACCGAATGCCTTGGACATTGCGATCGAGTTGACGTCGAGATACTCGGCCAGTCGGTGCTGCGCCTGGGCATTGCCCAGGTCCGCTGCCTTGCGATACAGGGTTAATGCCTCGGTAAGATTCCATTCCTGGGCATACATAGCGGCCTGGAGCAGGTAGCCTCGAGACGGATACTGCTGTGTGAGCAACGTCGCCAGGCGCTCGGTCTCTTTCTGGCGATTGCGGCGAAGCTCAGTGACAACACCATCGTAGCTGTCATCGATCAACTTCCACTGTAGGGACCTCAATGCCTCGGTCGCATCGGCGTTTCCATACGCGGACGCGATACGGTAATAGCGACTGATGCGGTTGAATTCATCGAGACTCCCACTGTTGTAATCCCCCTCGCGCATGTATTCAAGATGGCGTGCATAGAGGAATAATCGTTGTGCATCTGAATCCTGAGGCACGACCGAGGGGCCCGTATCCTGCGTGCACACGAAGTCTCTGCGTATACCGCTGGCCTCGATCGGCGATTCCTTTCCAACGGTCACGTTAGACCAAATCGCTAGCAACGATGCAAACAGCCCAGCTTGTATAACCTTCATAGGAGCATTCCTTTCCATCCTTTGGTTTTTTTGGTCGATCTGAATGGGGCCGCTATTCCAGCCTTCCACCGTGTTCCCTAGCGTGCTTGATGTCTCTCGACGGCGGGGCTCCGAAACGTCGGGTGTATTCGCGGCTGAATTGGGCGACGCTTTCGTAGCCGACCCGTAACGCGGCGGTGTTCACGTCTACCCTGTCGGTCAACATCAGGCTGCGCGCGGCTTGCAGCCGTAACGACTTTTGATATTGAACAGGGCTGGTGCCGGTCAGTTTGCGGAAGTTGTGATGCAGAGTGGAGCTGGCCATGCCTGATCGTTCGGCGAGCTCGGCCACGTGAAGCGGCTTTTCGTAATGGAGTTTCAACCATTCAATGGCTCTGACGATGCCTTTGTCTCGATGACCATCGCGGGTGACACTGCGCAACCACTGGCCCGCACTGCTCAGCAGCAGTCGGACGCATATCTCTCGCTTGATCAGGTCCGACATCAAGCCAGCCTCAAGTGGCTGCTCGATCAGTGTGGCGAGCCGGGTGAATGCGTCGAGCATCTCGCTTGATGCCATTCCAGATGCGAAGCCCCGCGCTTGAGAAGGCACGTCCTGTTTGGAAGGTGCCTGCATCTGGATGACTTCGTTAAGCAAGGCCAGGTCGAGCTTCAGCACGATGGATAAATAAGGCGTCTGCTCGCTTGCCGCTGTCACGCGAGCCAGTGTCGGGATGTCGACCGATGTGACAAAGAACATTCCCTGCCCAAAATCACAGGCTTCTTCACCGAACGTGATTTCCTTCGACCCTTGCAGAATGATTGCCACGCAGGGCTCATAAATGCAGTAAGTGGGCGTGCCCAATTCAGCCATTCGGTAGAAGGTCAGGTCTGGAATCGACGTCTTGCAGATCTCGTTGAGACCGATCTGCCGGGTGACTTTTTCGACAAGCCGTCCGAGTGACTGGAGACGCTCGTTGGGCTCAACAGATTCGCGCGGGCTAAGGGAATGCGCATGCTCGAAACCGAATTGCGAGATAGAACCGCTCGTCATCACCTGCGCCCCAGTTAACGGAAGGTTCGAGTCTGCTGAGAGTGCGTGCCCAGCACAAGCGTATCGGCAGGATTATGCATAAACAATGGCGATTTAGGGTCACTCGCCTGCCCCTCGTTGCTCTAATTTCTATCGCGAATATCGGCTTCGATGAGCCCGTAGAACTTAAGCCGCGAACGGAGAGCTGTATGGACAGACGAGATTTTCTTACCTATTCGGCAGCGGGCGCAGTAGCAGCCGCTTTGTTACCGGCATCGAGTATCGCCAGTTCGCTGGCTGCAGCGCCTGCGCCCTCCCCGCTGACGGAGCGCGGAAGCGTTATGCGTACAGAAGGGCGGATTGTGCGCGCAGACCTGCCCCTCAATTCGCCCTCGCACAAAATGCGTTACATGACCCCGCAACGCTTCGGTATGGGCGGGACGCAGATCGGCAATATCTTTGCGCCCATCAGTGACGAGCAGGCGGATTCGGTTTTGCAGGCGGCCTGGAATGCCGGCGTAAGGCTGTATGACACCTCGCCGTTCTACGGGTTTGGCCTGAGTGAATATCGTCTGGGCCGTTTTCTGCGCGGCAAAAATCCAGCCGATTATGTGATTTCCACCAAGGTCGGCCGAGTGTTGACGGCGGCGGGTGGCGTGCGCGCGGATCATGCCATCTGGAAGTCACCCGCGCCCTTCAACTATCGGTATGACTACACCGCAGCGGGTACGCGTCGCTCTGTGGAAGACAGCCTGCAGCGATTGGGTCTGCCGCGTATCGACATCGTCTTTATCCATGACCTTTCGCCCGACAACACTGAACTGGAAGGCGGATGGGAGGCGGCGTATCAAGTGGCGCGCACAGGGGCCATGGTTGAACTTGAAAAGATGCGGGCCGAAGGGTTAATCAAGGCATGGGGCTTCGGTGTGAATACGCCGAATGCTGTGGTTCAGGCGATGACCCGCGATGATCCGACGCCGGATATCGTGCTGCTCGCCTGCCAATACTCTCTTCTCGACCATCGCGATGCGTTGCGTAACACCTTGCCGGCCTTGAAGAGGAAAGGCACCAGTGTCGTGGTCGGAACGCCCCTGAATGATGGGTTCCTGGGAGGGCGCAGCCGGTACAACTTCAGCCCGGATATACCCGCTGGTGCGATCGAAAAGCGTGCGCGAATAATGGCGGTGGCCAGTCAACATGGTATCGACATTCACACGGCCGCCTTGCAGTTCGCTGCAGCGCATCCGCAAGTGTCTGCAATCATTCCGGGGGCGCGCTCGCCGGGGCAGATCATTGCCAATGTGCAAGCGATGAAGGTCGGCATTCCCGCAGCCTTCTGGGAAGACCTGAAGAGCCAAAGCCTGATTGATGCTGAGGCGCCGGTTCCGTCCTGAGTCAGGTAAACCCACTCCCCACTAAGATCCGCTCCAGCATTGCACCACCCGCCCCCGACGGCCGTCGAAATAGCCAGCAGCCCTGCGCGGCCTCTTCAACTCAGGGTGTTTCTGCGCTCGGTAAATAGTACACGTGTACTATTTTTCAGGCTGAGGACGGGGCGTATAAAGCTTCATCAAGTGACTGATCTAACAGCCGGAATCTACTGACGCGTTTTAACATCGCAAGATGAAAGTGGAATTCTTGATTCAGGTCACCACGTGAAAAATCATGAATAACCCGGCGCTAACAACAAGCCTGTCGCGGGTTAAATATTGATTAACGGAGTCAGGGTATGAAGTTATTAGGTGTCGCGTTGTTGGGGGTCATGCTCTCCGGGTGTACAAACTCTCCGCTGGGGAATCTGTTGTATAACCAGCGTTTTCAGACGACTGAGGATGTACAGGCCTCATGGGTGGGATCGTCGGCAGATGATTTGGTCATGTCGTGGGGGACGCCGAAAAACAGCTATAAGATGGCGGATGGTTCCAGCATGCTGTCTTATGAATATCTCTGGCTTGCAGGTGCCGGCGGGTATAACCCAAGGTATGTCTGGTGCGTTCAAAGGTTTCTTGTCGAGGGGGGTGTCATCACACGGTGGGGCTTGTCCGACGGCTGTCCGGTAAGACCTGAAAATGCCAAGTCGATTCCTGATACTCCTGTTCCCAAGCCGACGTTGTAATCGCGTCGCCCACGCTGACTCTTAAAAGAAGGCCGTCACCGAACCTGAGTAAATGCCCTGTCTGTTCTCGACGCGGGCAGTGCTTCGCATCAGGACCTTCTCGCAGTTCCAATCGCCTGCCGTATCTCCCGCACATCACGCGCAGGCGACGCACCGAACTGCCGTGAATACTCCCGACTAAACTGCGATGCGCTTTCATAACCCACAGCAAATGCCACGTCAGACGCGCGATGCTCACCCGCCAGCAGAAGCTGGCGGGCTTCCTGCAATCTGAGTTGTTTCTGATATCGCAGGGGGCTGAGGCCTGTCATGGACAGGAAGTGGCGATGCAGGCTTGCGCGGCTCATGCCGCTGGCACCGCACAAGGCGTCGATGCGAAGTTGGACGTTGTAGTTATCGCGTATCCACGCAACGGCTCGGCGGATACCACCCAGTGCGCCATCGGGTTGGGCGATCTGGCGCAGCAGTCGTCCTTGGGGACCCTGCAGGAGACGATAAAGCAACTCCCGTTCGACCATGGGGCCGAGCACCGGGATGTCGGTGGGCGTGTCGAGCAATGACAATAAGCGCAGCAAGGTGTCTCGCAGCGGAGCGCTCATCGGGTTTATGGCGATGCCAATGCCTTTTTGTTCAGTCTCGCGAACCGCAGGCATGGTCGCTGCCAATTCCGCCAATATCGCCGGGTCGAGCACGAGCGATACCGCAACGTAAGGCTGCCCATCCTCAGCATCCAGAATCTGCCCGATCAAGGGCAGGTCCAGAGCGCTGATGAGGTATTGCTCGCTGTCATAGCTCAGCAGTTCGTCGTTAATCGCAACGCTTTTCGAGCCTTGCAGGATGAAGCAGATCATTGAGCGATACAGGCATGGTGCCTTTTCTGTAGAGCCTTGCCCCACGCAGATATCCACACGCGGAACCGGTGTGATAGTCAGGCCCGGAGGCGCGTGGCGCAGGGCGATATCGAGGTGCGGCGCAAGCTCTCTGTTCATCGGGCGATTATGCCTGCGCCCGGTCATCGCGCAATACGATTGAGACAATCAGGCAATGAATTGAGCTTATTGGGCGTGGGTGGCGCTGCTTTACTTGCCTATCTTGAGCGGGTCAAAACCGCGCCGAAAAGACGCGCCTGAAACTCAGCAGAGAACACTCATGACTCACAAGATCGCACTCATTACCGGCGCCAGTCGTGGCCTTGGTCGCAACATGGCGCTGCACCTTGCCAAACGTGGCGTTCACATCATCGGCACCTATCGCAGCGGCGTCGCAGAAGCCGAATCGCTGAAGCAGGAAATCCAGGCAATAGGCGGCAAAGTAGCGATGCTGCCGCTCGACATCACCAACACCGCCAGCTACCCGGCTTTTGCAAGCGCTGTAACGGAGACGTTGAAGACCGGGTTCGGCCGCGAGCGCTTCGACTTCCTGGTCAACAATGCGGGCAATGGTCTCTTCGCGAACTTCACTGACGCAACCGAAGACCAGTTTGCCTCACTGGTCGCTACCCACCTTCGCGGTCCTGTTTTTCTGACGCAGAAGCTGCTGCCACTGGTTGAAGATGGTGGTCGCATCCTGAACGTTTCGTCCGGCTTCGTGCGCTTTACGTTGCCGGGTTACAGCCTCTATGCGGCGGTAAAGGCCGCTGTCGAGGCGCTGACCCGTTACATGGCAGTAGAACTGGGTTCGCGCCAGATTCGGGTGAATGCGATTGCTCCGGGCGCCATTGCCACTGATTTTGGCGGCGGTGTAGTGCGCGACAATAAAGACGTGAACGCCTATGTAGCACAGGGCATCGCGCTGGGCCGTGTCGGTCTGCCGGATGATATCGGCGGTGCAGTCGCAGCGATCCTGTCTGACGACATGGCGTGGGCTAACGGGACGACGTTTGATATTTCGGGTGGGCAGTTGCTTTAGTCGCAGCGGCATTACCCCCTGCCCTCTCGCCGCCTTTTACTTGAAGCGAGCCTCCATCTCCTCGAGGCTCAGGGCATTCTTCTCGTCAAAGGCGGCCCGGCGCTCAATGGCTACACGCTCGATGCGATGGTCTTCAAGTTCGTCGCTGGGAAATGCTGAAACCGCCATAGCCTCATCCTGAACACTCCGACTCCCCAACCGCTCATAAAACCGCAACAAATACCCATCCGGATCAGCTACCACAAACTGCCGATTCCCGTTCTCCTCTGCGCCCACCCGATACCAGCGATCCTCCATAGGCAGGAACAATTTGATGTGGTGTTCGGCGAGCGAGCGAAGCAATGGCTCAACAGATGGCACTCGAATCTGGACATTAAGGCCCCTGCCGAATGGGTAATGATCTGCTTGATGGCCTTGCTCGAATGTTCTGCCTTCGCCGATCTGGTCGATCATCAATTCTGCGTCGCCTAATGCCAGGTAGCAGAAGCCCTCCTCGGGGCGCTCGTATTGGCAGGTGAAGCCGAGGATTTCGCAGTAGAAGCGCTTTGAAGCGCGCCAGTCAGAAACTGAAAACTCCGGAACGAGGGCATTGCCCATGGTGAACCTCTCTCACTAATCGCTTCAATCAAGCATCTTAGAGGTCACCCCAAAAAAATAAAACAATATGACTTTAATAGACTAACAAAATAACAATATTTAATAACCTAGCGATCCCGACAAATCCGCTCACTCCCCCTTTTCGACCGACAAACCGCGCTAGGCTGGGCGTGGCAGTGGGGCTATCGTACTCGGCGGTCGGTAATTCTTAACCCCGCCCCGTCATCCAGGCTTTAAGAACCTCTGTTAGGCTTGGCCCGACCTTTCAAGGAATCGCCAATGAAATCCCGCTTTAAAACTTTGGCTATTTTGCTGTCACTCGTGCTCTCAGGATGCGATGAGTCAACCGAGATGTCTTGCCCCGATAACGGTGAGCAGTTCTGGCTGCAATCACTGGATGCTTATTTTTTACGGCACCCTGAGCAAGTGAAAACAATACCCTACGAACTAAAGCCGGGGGCATCGTATGACTCCAGAACGAACTGGTGGACAGTGCCGTTCGACATCGGGCAGAAAAGGCTTAAGGCTTTGATGAACTGTGAGGGCCACATTGAGATCAGCGGGCGCAAATCCTGAAGGCACAGAACGCAGCATCAGGCAAAGCCCTCGCAGTATCGAGCTACGCCGTCAGCTCAGATGCGGGTTAGGTTCTTCCCCACAAGAATCCTGATAACCGCAACGGAGTGAACGACATGCGCACATGGCTAAAAACGGTTTTTCGACTTCAAGCGGCTGCCCTGCTGTCTGTGTTTTTAACGGGCACGGCATGGGCGACTGACAATGTAGCGCAGCCTTCAAATGCGGAGTTGGTCCGCCAATCGTTTGTGAATTGGCAGCAAGGCAAAGGCAACACCTTCGACCTGTTGGCGCCTGACGCTGAGTGGACCGTCGCGGGGCCCAGCCCTGTTTCTGGCCTTTACAAAGGCAAACAGGACTTCCTGGAGCGAGCTGTAAAACCGATCAGCGCGCGGCTGGCCAGCCCGGTCAAACCTGTTGTTCTGAGCATTGTTGCTGAAGGCGATGTGGTGGTTGTGCTGTGGAACGGTGAAGCGACGGCACTGGATCAGCAGCCGTACAGAAACAGTTACCTGTGGCACCTGACGTTCAAGGATGGGCAGATCACGCAGGCGAAGGCATTTCTGGATACGTATGTGTTGAATGATTTGATAGAGCGGGTGAAGCCGGAGGCTTGAAAGCTTCACCATTTGCCAGACAGGCTCCCGACCAGAAGGCAGATAGGTAACTCTAGATACATCTTTTTCTTTGCCGGGAAAAAGACTCCAGAGCGATCATCCCCTGAAGAGCCACCGGGAGACGAAAATGCAGTATCCAATGTGGATGAAATGGGGCGAGAGCTGTTGGTCAACGAGACCGGCTTACCCAGCTAGAACAAACGATTCCGCGGATACGGTGTGGAGCGTTCTGGTGATTGGGATGGTATGGGCAAAAGATGGAGTGATCATGAATATCCGTCCGATTCGAACAGATGAAGAATACCGGGAAGCTCTCAAAGAAATCTCCCCTCTGTTCGAGCGCGAGCCTGAGCCTGGAACCGCCGAAGGTGATGCATTCGAGGTCATGATTACCTTGATCGAAGCCTATGAATCGAAGACGTTCCCGATTGATTTACCGGACGCAATTGAGGCGATCAAATTTCGTATGGAACAATCCGGGCTTACAGCAGCAGATCTGGTGCCTGCCATCGGCAGAACCAATCGTGTTTATGAAGTGCTGAACCGGAAGCGATCACTGACTCTGCCAATGATCTGGAAGCTCCACGACATGTTTGGCATTCCGGCAGAGAGCCTGATACGCCCTACAAGCGCAGCTTGACCGTCGCTGTCGTTTAGCTGCTGGAATGGAATGCCGGACTGCTGGCACTCCAAACATTACGTCGCTTTTTCTATCCCCTTCCCGCCCGTTTTGGCCCACTATGGTCGGCTTACTAACCGCCCTCGACCCGGTCGATGGTTTTGGAGCGCGTAATGACACAAGAAAGGCTGGACCTGTTACGGCTGCCAAAGCCTATTCGTGGGCCTATTGATAAGCTGCTTCGCTCTCTGGATGCTGCCAGCACTCGCGAAGATGTCGAGAGCGAGGGTGAGCTGCAGATTGCTTTTATCCTCGGGCTGGAAACCGCCAAGCGTTTGCGGCCGAGTGATGTTGAAGCGCTGTATATGATTTTTGATGATGCGGTGCAGGCAAGACTGGAAGCGTTTGGGCCGCAGAAGTAGGCGATTGCCGCAACACGGTCGCCTCTTCGCCCCAACGCCGCGCGCCATCAACACCACCTATCTCTGAATTGAAATGCTTTTTTCCCTGCAGGAGATTGCTCCGTGCCCCGACACAGGGCTGTCGCGAAGCAAACATTGGACCTGTAGGAGCTGCCGAAGGCTGCGATTGCGGTGTGTCAGAACAAATGTCTCGCAGCCTTCGGCAGCTCCTACAGAAAATGCATTTCAAGCCATTAGTTTGCATTTTGTCTGATGAGCGCGCTTGCCCGCGATTCGGTATGTCAGTCGATAAACATATCGCCTGTGCCGTCGCAATCGCGGGCAAGCGCGCTCCTACAGGTTCCCCGCTGCGCAAAAGCTGGGCTGTTACTTAACCAACTCAATCTTCTTCACAAACACCAACATCTCGTCCTCTGCGGGCCCGGCGATGCGTTCTTTGTTGGGCTCGCTGGCCACGGTGACTTTGACATTCCTGCCTGCGATGTTGGGCAGCAAGGTAGCCTCCCCTTCGTCTTCAGCGATAAACCACGAGCCGCATTTGCCATCGCAATAAGCCGTGAAGCGACGGCCGTCGTTGAGCAGAACAGTGACGGCGTGATCATCGATACCGCTGCCGGAAATCAGCGCACCCTGAAAGGTTTCAGGTTTTGTGAGGGCGAACGTGCAGAAGTCCGGCGCGGTCCCGTCATCGGCCAACATTCCGCAGCCGCGCTCGACTTCGCTGTTGATCATTTCGCAGCTATTGGCCACGTTGCACGGTGGTCGGGTTGCGGGCGATACGCTGATGCATTGCTTCACGAGTAACGCCGAGCGCTTATCACCGATGGCTTCAGCGCAGGATTTGTCTGCTGCATTTGCCTGAAAGGCGCCGAGCACGCTGAACAGAAACAAGAACATCAGGCTTTTTGTTTTCATGGTTTTTCCTGGCGACAGGTCGGGTATCGATGCTCGGAGTATTGCAGAGGGCGGCCGCTTTCACACAGCTGACTAAGAGCCCTCAGCCTTTCTTCTTGTTCAGGCTTTTCAAACGCTGACTGGCGCGCTGCACGGCGGCCATTTTCTCGGGGCGATTCATGCGACGCCATTTGCGGATATCTTCCTTGTTTCGGCCGCAACTCACGCAAAGATCACCGCTGAGCTGGCAAACCGAGGTGCAGGGATTTTCAATGTCCTTTGCCACGCTTCAACCCCGCGCCAGACGTTGCTGCCAGTTGCCGCCATTGGCACGCTGACATTGTTCTTCGCTGTCGAACTGCACCCGCTTGCCGACATCGGCAATGACGATATCGGCGTCTTCGAGCGCCTGGGCAGTCAGCTCAACCATGCGTTCACGTTGGCCACTGGCGAGGGCCTGGTCTTTCTGGATGTCTGTATCGAAGATCCACACCACGCGCAGGCTGGCAGGAAAAGCTGCGTAATCCACCTCGTGGGTCAGCCACGAAAAGCCGACGATCTCTGCTTTTGCGGTTTCGCACGCCTCGGTCAGGGTAGACGCCAGGCGACGCTCGATACGTGCCTGATCGCGTTTGCTTAACGGCGGCATGACGGGGTCCTTGGATGAATTCGATAAGACGGCAATCATACGTTACCTGGCAGCGTCATCCATAAGCACTGAGCGTTGTAGGATCGGTCTCGATTTCCGCCAACGCCGCCCGCTGGGTTGTTTACGGGAAATCGCTTCTCTAATCTCCCGCCCGTCGCTGCACATCAGCGACCGGGTTTAGTCGCCTGATACGTATAAATCTTACGCGTCCCGCTACAGGCATGTACTGACCTGCTTAATGGCGGCTGTATGCGGGGCACTTTCGAGTGCGCCGATTTTTATGCGGTCGGTCGACTAACCCTCATACAGCTGCCACCCCTTCACGAGTCCTGAAGGTTGCAGCTACCCGGTTACGCATAAGGAGATCAACACGGTGAAGAACAACCCGACCGAACTTTGCACCCTTAACCGCTTCTTTTCCGTGCGCACGGACATCAGCCAGGAAGACGTCCTCTTACACACCTCCGACCTGCTGCGCTGCGCCACCAGCACCGCTTACGAAGCCGCCGACAACCTGCACGGCGCGCAACGCGACCATGCCATGTCCGTGATGCATCTTGTTGAAATGGCTCAGGCCATGGTGGATGGGTTGCTGGATCGCAGGCAGGCTGAATGTGTGAGTTGAAGGTTCGTAAGGTGCGAACAGAATGACTGATACGTGGACTCGGTAGCCTACTGACCTCTCACATTTAACGGCTATTTTCCTACGCCAGCCCCCGAACTTTTCCCACTCGAAACCCTCGAACCTGACGCTTTGTTTTCACATTTTTTTCACAAGGAGTTGAAAAGTGTCTATTCGTTTTGTATCCCGCCTGTTGAAACTCTCCGCCCTCACCACTCTGCTGGCCGCGCCTTATGCGATGGCAGCGACGGCTACCGACCCGATCTTCACCGCTGGTTTGCTGGGCAGCTACGGTGATTTCAAGCTGGAAGGCGGCAGCGAGTCGGATAAAGAACACATGCCGCAGGGCGGTCTGTTTTTCAACTTCGGCAACAAGCTGACAGCCGAGTCGGGCTTTATTTATCAAGCAGGTGTTGAGGCCAGATACGGAAAGAAGAGCGACAACAAGCTCAAGGAAGGCCAGGGTGATGTAGACCTGGGCTGGCGTGCGGCGCTGGATGCGCGCAATTTCGTTGATGTGATCGTCGGTGGTGGCTATGGCTGGACGCGTTACGAGCCGGACTCTGATGAGTTCGACATCGAAATGACCGCCCGCTCGCCGTTTGCCAAGGCCGCGCTGGGTTACAACCACAAGTTCGACCAAGGCACGATGCGTGTCGAGCTGGGCGCGCGTCGCACGATCAACTCCGACACCTACATCAAGGTCAATGATCTGGGCAGCGACACGGTCGACCTCAAGGACCGTACCAACCCTTATGCCGAAGTCAGTTTCCTGATGAACCAGAACGGTTCGCTGCCGCTGACGGCGGGTGTTTATTACACCCGCACCGAGTACAAGCTCGATCAGGACTCGGATGTGGCCGACAACACCAAACTCAAGCGCGATGAATATGGCGTGAAGGTTGGTTTGGCGTTCTGATGTAATGGCTTCATGCTTTCCTGCGGGTTCAACTGAACCCGCAGGACCGGGTTTAGCCGGTCCTACAACGCCGACAAATGCGCGGTGTCATCTCCACAAGGTCTGGCGATCAATGGAACCAAGACAAAAGAACTGCGAGCACTGTGGTGCTGTAAACCAGTGGGTAAATCCAGGCCTGTCGCGCGAGTGTGTGAGTTGTCATAAGGGCATGGACTGGACACTGGATATAACGTGTCGAAACTGCAGCAAGCACAACAAGGTGCGGCCCAACGGGGTAAAGGAAGCGAAGTGTCTGCGTTGCCATAAGCCGCTGATCTGGACGTTGCACCCCGAGCTATACACCAAGAAACGACTACCATTGGCCGCGCGCGTGCTGCTGGGGGCGCTTTCCTTGTTTCTTATAACGATCATGATAAAAGCGCTGATTTATCAGGAAATAGAGATCTTTTATCCGGGCAGGCACGGCAATTCCTCGTGGTTTTACTTTGCAGGTCGGGACATGATCTGGCCGGTGGCTTCACTTCTCTCCTGGGCCGTTAGCGCGTCAGCCCCAATCGTCAATCATTACGACAAGAGGTTTAACGAGCGGAGCTATCGGAACCTGATCATCTTCAGCCTCGTCACAGGGTTTGTCCTGCATCTACTGTCTATCCCGTTCGGAATGAAGTTGGCGTAGAGTGTTTTTGCTGAGGTGAAGCGCGGGCTGTCATGTCAACCAGGGGATCACGGCTTGCTGGATCGGGGGGCAGCCACCCTAGGTCGAAGAGTGCTCCCCTTCACAACTACCTTTCCTTATGATTAAAACCGGTTTGCACTTCCTGAACCCAAGCTGAACAACTACTTTATTAATCACCCCGGCAAACCGGCGCCTTGCTTAATACTTTGGTAATAGCATCTTTATCAACAATAAACATTCGCATTACAGGTCGGCGAAAACACTAACAAAATCAACCGTGAAAAGAACTTAAAACTGACGTCAAAAAAATATTTATATTCACTCAAACACTTGACTATCTTCGTGATTGAATTTACCAATCACCACTCCTCTGAAATTTCTTGCATACAGTGACCTTTTTTAAGATCTTAGGCTTAAGAGTGATGGCACATGGACATTAAGTCATTCAGCCGTTTCTGACCTTACTTACAGGTGAACTCATGTTCATGAGAAATTTCAAACTAACACCCAGAGCGTTGCTCAGTTTTGGCGCTATCTGCCTGCTGATGCTAGGCCTGAGTACCCTCTCGCTGTACAAGATCAGCGAGGTTCACAAATCCACCGTAGAGCTGGAAACCGATTGGCTGCCCAGCATACGCCAGGCGGGCAAGATAGACGCCACGCTACTGCGCCTGCGGCTTGAAGCGTTGCATTACACCGCTGACGGGGACGACAAAAAAGCTGCGTCGATCATCAAGATGGGTCAGTTGAAAAAAGAGCTGGATGAACAGGTAAGCGGTTACGCCGGGCTTGTATCCGATCCAGAAGAACAGCGTCTCTACAACGATGTCATGCAAGGCCTCAAGCGTTATGAAGAAACACTGGATGTATTAATTGCTCAAAGCGAAACCCGTTCAACCCAAGAATCCACTGTTTATATCAACACCGTCACTGTACCGCTGGCGACTGCTTTGCAAACCTCAATCGATAATCTGATCAGTGTGAATGATGCCGGCGCCACTCAATCAGGCCTTGTCGCGCAAACGCAATACGACCAGGGTTTTACGTTCACTATTGCGATCATGATTGGCACGATTATTCTGTCGATGTTTATTGCCTTTCTCTTTACCCGCAGCATCAGCGCACCGGTAAAAAAACTGGTGCAGTCCATCAAGCAGATATCAGAAGGTGACCTGAGATCTACCGTCGAAGTGTCTGGCAAAGATGAACTAACCGAGTTGCAACTCTCGACCGATGCCATGCTTCAGAGCCTCAAGAGCACGATTAAGCATATCTCGGACTCTTCCGGTCAGTTGGCAGCGGCGGCGGAAGAAATGAGCTCCATCACCGAAGAATCGCTGTCGGGTATTCAGAAACAGAACATGCAAACCGAACAGGCCGCGACGGCCGTGAACCAGATGACAGCGGCCGTTGAAGAAGTCGCACGTAACGCAGTGGCCGCTTCGCAATACACACAGGATTCGGAGAAATCCGCCGCAATCGGTAAAGATAAAGTCGCGGAAACCATCAAATCGATCAAACAACTCAGCCAGACCGTGCAGCAAACCACCGTTGAAATCGAAGGCCTGGCGACGCAAACCCAGGACATCGCCAAGGTGCTCGACGTTATTCGCTCGATTGCCGAACAGACCAACTTGTTGGCCTTGAACGCCGCCATTGAAGCCGCGCGCGCAGGTGAACAGGGCCGAGGCTTTGCCGTGGTCGCTGACGAAGTTCGTGCACTCGCACATCGCACCCAGACCTCGACCCTTGAGATCGAGCAAATGGTCAAAGGCATTCAGACAGGTTCAGGCAAAGCGGTGCAGGCCATGGTGCAGAGCAACAGTGAGGCCGTCTTGACGCTAACCATCGCGCAGGAAGCCAATATCGCCATCGGCGACATCGCGTCGGCAGTATCTGACATCAACGAACGCAACCTGCTGATTGCCACGGCATCCGAAGAGCAAGCGCATGTGTCCCGGTCGGTGGATCAGAATCTGGTCAGTATTCGCGATCTGTCCATCCAGAGCTCGTCGGCCGCCAGCCAGACCTCCATTGCCAGCACCGAGCTGTCGAAGCTGGCCGTCGGTTTGAACAGGCTCGTCTCTCGATTTGCCCTGTGAGCTGAGCGCCCTGCCATTCGTTGCGATTGCCGTATATGGTAGGGCGACTCAGGGCGCAGGTTAAAATTTCCATGGCCACCGAAACCAAACGCGACTGGCTGGTGCGTGCGCCGCAGTCGCGCAAGATGGAACGAATCGAAGCTTACTTCAGCGGGCACGGCTACACGCCGCATCGTCACGACACTTACGCTATCGGGCGCACGCTGGCCGGGGTGCAGAGTTTTCATTACCGCAACGATTACCGTCACAGCCTTGCAGGCGGCACCATGGTTTTGCACCCGGACGAAGTCCATGACGGGCAAGCAGGGACCGATGCGGGCTTTCATTACCGGATGTTCTACATCGAGCCTTCGCTTATACAGCAGGTCCTGGGCGGTAAGTCGTTGCCTTTTGTGGCGGGTGGCCTCTCCAGTGATCCGCGCCTATTTGCAGCGACCAGTGCGTTGCTGCAAAGCATGGAAAACGCCCTCGACCCACTTGAAGAAGAGGACGCCATTTACGATCTGGCCCAGGCGCTGGACGCTGCCGCCGGGAATAAACGCGGGCGGCGAGCGCTGGATTACACCGCAGCCGAACGGGCGCGAATGTACATTCATGACGCGCTGAATCAGGTGATCACGCTGGACGATCTGGTAGAGGCCAGCGGTCGCGACCGCTGGAGTTTGTCCCGGGATTTTCGCGCGCTGTATGGCACCAGTCCCTATCGCTACATTACTCAGCGTCGTCTGGCAGAAGTGCGTCGTTTGCTGCTCGCGGGCCAGCCGCTCAGCGAGGCCGCGCTGGCGTGTGGGTTCTTCGATCAAAGCCACATGACGCGCCAGTACAGTCAGGCATTTGGCATCTCTCCCGCACGCTGGCTGAAGATGCTCGGCCGACACTGACAAGGCCATCCAAAGCTGCACGATCGTGCAATACGGTTTATTTGTAGCTCGCTAAGGTTGGTGCTTCTGAATCAACCGAGAGCACTGACCATGGCCAGCACCTGTTCTGCCCCGCCCTACTCCGCAGTTAACTTCGCCGCCAAATATGCGCTGTTCACTGAACAATGGACGCCGAAAGTTGTGGCGGAAATGAACGACTATCAGTTCAAAGTGGTGAAGATCCAGGGCGACTTCATCTGGCACTCTCACGCGGATACCGACGAGACTTTCATCATTCTGGAAGGCGAATTGCGCATTGATTTTCGCGATGGTTTTGTCACGGTAGCAGCCGGGGAGATGTATGTCGTCGGCAAGGGCATCGAGCATAAACCCTACGCCGAGCGGGAAGTGAAACTGCTGCTGATCGAGCCGCGCGGAGTGCTGAATACCGGACATGAGGAGAGCGGCCGGACGGCGGTTAATGATGTGTGGATTTGATTTAAGTCGCTGACGAAACGTCTTAACGCAGAAATGCAAAACCTGTAGGAGCGCGCTTGCCCGCGATTGCGTCAGAACGGACGAGATATTCATCGACTGACAGACCGAATCGCGGGCAAG